>NZ_DASVYD010000036.1:0-86526 GCF_036392335.1 Vitreimonas sp. | reverse complement strand
ATATCGCCGCCCGCGTCATCGACGACCTCCTCGGCGCGATCGCCCGCTTCACTCAATGCGGCGCCGGTCGCTTCAACCAGCTGCACGGTCTCGCGGTCGATCACACGGCCGGCGCGTTCGGCGGACATGTCGTTCTCGACCCAAGCATAGGTGACGAGCGCGACGCCGGCGATCAGCGCGACGGTCGCAAACATCCGGCCGCTGCCGCTATGCGAAGCCGCATGCGCGCCGCCGAACGTGTTGAAGAGCAAAGAGAGCACGAAGAGGCCGACAAACACCCAAAACAGCAACACGGCAAGGCCGCTGAACGCGGAGGCGATTCCGCCAAAACCAAAGACCGCCGCCACGAGCGCCGCAACGAAAAAGCCAATCGCCCAGCCAAGCATGCAAAACTCTCCGTTCACGAAACTGACGAGCGATGAACGTCAGTTCAGAGGAGAGGTTCCCAAACGAGGGAATGGGCAGTGGGCAATAGGCAATGGGAGATTGAGCGTGGGACAAACCCTACTGCCTATTGCCTTAGATCGGCATGCGCAGAATTTCCTGATACGCCGAGATCACTTGATCACGCACCGCAATCACCGTCTGCAATTGCGTTTCGGCCGCCGCGATCGCGGTCACGACATCGACGATGTCGGCTTGGCCGGCGGCGACTGCGAGCGATTGCTGCTCGGCGACTTGCGCGCTTTGTCCGGCCTGGCGCACGGCGTCTTGTACGAGTGCGCCGAAATCGATCTGGTCGCCGCCGGTCGCGCCGCGGCTCTGCATGGCTTGCGCGGCTTGTTGATAGGCGCGCGCCGCTGAAAGGGGATCAACCGCCATTTATCTATCTCCGCAGCAATTCGAGCGCGCGATTGGTCATGCCGCGCGCGGCTTCGATCATGTTCAAATTCGCTTCGTAGGCCCGCGTCGCTTCGCGCATGTCCATCATCTCGACCAGCGTGTCGACGTTGGGCAGGCGCACATACCCGTCTTCACCCGCGGCTGGATGGGTGGGGTTATATTCCTGACGGAAATCGCTCATGTCGAAGGCGGTGCCGCGTACTTCGACGCCTTGGGCGCCGTTGGCGAGCGTTGTGCTTTCGAGCAGCGGCACACGGCGGCGGAACGGCTCTTCGTTCGGATTGGCGCCGGTCGAATTGGCGTTGGCCACGTTTTCGGCGGCGACCCGCATCCGCACCGTCTGGGCGCGCATGCCGGAGGCGGCGGCGGCGATGGCTGAATTGATGTCTGTCATGAATTATCTCCCCGGCGCACGCGCCGCGAGGCGGACAAGGTCGAGGCCCTTCTGATAGAGCGCGAGGCCGGTTTCGAATTGCATCCGCGTCTCGGCGGCGCGCGCCATCTGCTCTTCGAGCACCACGGCGTTGCCATCGATCGTGGTTTCCGAGTCATCGCGCGTGACAATCTCGGGATCGATCCGGCCGCCGCCGCCTTCGACCATGTGGCCGGCATTGGTGCGCGTCATCGAAAGTCCGCGACCGCCGGCGGCGGAGGCGAGCATGCGATCGAAGCTCGTCGAATCCAGATCGCGCGGCCGATAACCGGGCGTCGAGGCGTTGGCGATGTTTTCCGAGATCAGCCTCTGGCGCTCGGACAGATGATCGAGTCGCTGACGCAACAATCCGAAGAATGGGGAATTGGCGAGGTCCATCGCGTCCGACTCAAGGGCTGCAAACTTTGCCTAGTTGAGTGCTTTATGGTTAAGCGCGACTTAATTTCGGCTTAGAAAATTAATCTCTCATTTACCAAACCGGCTGAGGTCATGACGCCTGAACTCCAGAACGGAGGCGTTCGTGGACTTGTTGGATTGGGCGCGCAGCCTGTTTGCGCTGATCGCGACCTTGGCGCTGATCTTAGGTGTGGCTTACGGGGCGCGCCGTCTCGGCATGCTGCAACCGACCGCGCAGGGCCCGCGTCGACTCAAGATATCCGAGAGCCTGATGATCGATCCGCGCCGGCGCCTGGTGATCGTGCGCTGCGATGGACGCGAGCATCTGATGCTGTTGTCGCCGGCGGGCGATGTGGTGGTGGGCGAGACGCAAGCTGAACCTGCGCCGCCGGCGGAGAGTGCGACGTGAGCGCTGAGCAGTCGAAACCGGCCAAGCAGAGCATTTTCCGCAAGCCGGAGCTTAAGGGCGCGGTGCGCATCATCCTGTTCGCCTCGGTGCTGATGTCAGCCCTTTCCGGCGCGACCTATGCATTTGCCGCGGCGACCGGGCCGGCGCTGTCGATCGATCTCGGCACAGGCGACGGGCTGACTGCGCGGGTGCTGCAATTGACCGCGCTAATCACGGTGCTGTCCTTGGCCCCGTCGATCATCATCATGACGACAAGCTTCGTGCGCATTGTCGTGGTGCTGTCGCTGCTGCGAACCGCGATCGGCTTGCAGCAGGCGCCGCCGAACGTGGTGATTGTGTCGCTCTCGCTGTTCTTAACCGCGTTCGTGATGCAGCCGGTATGGAATGCCTCTTACGAAGCCGGCATCGGCCCGGTGATGCGCGAGGAAATGCCGCTCGATGAAGCGTTTCCGCGCATTGTCGAGCCGCTGAAAGCGTTCATGGCCTCGCAAACGCGGGAAGACGATCTGGCGCTCTTTATCGATATGGCGCGTCTGGAGACGCCGCCTCAGAGCGCGACGGACGTGCCTTTGCGCGTGTTGGCGCCGGCCTTCATGATTTCGGAGCTGCGGCGGGCGTTCGAGATCGGCTTTATGCTGTTCGTGCCGTTCGTGATCATCGATCTCGTCGTGGCCTCGCTGCTGATGGCCATGGGCATGATGATGATGCCGCCAGTGACCGTAAGCTTGCCGTTCAAGCTGATCTTCTTCGTCCTGGTGGACGGCTGGCGTTTGGTGGCGGGCTCCCTGATCGAGAGCTTCAACGCAGGTGTGCCGCCAGGCGGGTAGCCTGGCGCTAGCGCTCGATCCCGAGGTCGGACATCAGCAGCGTTTTGAAATCGTCGTCCTTGCGGCCGAACAAGCTCCGGAAGAAGGCGGCAATGGATTGGAAGGCGCTCATCGGAATTCCCCCTGCGTTTTTGTTGTCCGCGCAGGCTTTCCTACGCGTGAGGTCGAGGAAGGTTTCCGAGGCCTCTGTGCATAAGATGCGCCGGATTCGGTAAATTGGATGCTCTCAGCGGAAAGAGAGTCACACTGTGATGCGGAAAGCACGTTTTGGCTTTCCGCCCCTGCAAATCCTGCCCTCGATCGCGCGGTCTAGCGTTGCAGGTCCGCCACGGCGGTAGCCAAACGCGGTGACCGACCGGTCTGGGAATGGCGCGCTCAATTTGGAAACCAGTCGTTAACCACAAATGGCGTCCTTGGGCGCACCGCTCGGCAGAATTTGCCGGGTCCGCGCGGGAGTGAACATGTCCGGAGCCGAAGTCCTCGACCTTGGCCGCGAGGCGATCTGGGTGACGGTGTTGGTGGCGGCGGGTCCGATGATCGTCGGGCTCGTGGTCGGCCTCGTCGTGTCGCTGTTGCAGACGCTGACGCAAATCCAGGAGCAGACTCTCGTGTTCGTGCCGAAGATCCTCGCGATCTTCTTCGCCATCCTGCTCTTCCTGCCGATCATGGGCGGCCTTCTGGGCGGCTTCATGGACGGCATCTTCGAACGCATCGCGAATTACTGATGGAGCTCTCGCTCTACGGCGTCGATGTCTGGAGCGCGGCGCTCCTGTTCGCGCGCATTGGCGGCGTGATCATGTTGCTGCCTGGCTTCAGCGAACCTGCGATCCCGGCGCGCATCCGGCTCGGGTTCGCGCTGGTGCTGGCGATCTGCCTTGCGCCGACCTTGGCCGATCGCGTGCCGGATGCGGCGACGAGCGCATGGGGCATGGCGTTTCAAGTCGCGAGCGAGACTCTGATCGGCGCCTTGATCGGCGGTGCGGCGCGCTTCCTGATGACGGCGTTGGCGACGGCGGGCCAGATCGTCGGTTTGGAAATCGGTTTGGCGTTTGCGCAAACCGCTGATCCGACGATGACGCAATCGGGGCAGCTGACGGCGGTGTTCTTGAGCATTCTGGGTGTGGCGCTGCTGTTTGCGACGGGCCTGCATCACATGTTTCTGCGCGGCGTGGTCGGATCGTACGATCTCATTTCGCTCGGCGCGCCGCCGCCTGTTGGAGACGCGGCTGAGCTCGCGTTGCAGACGGCGTCGACGTCGTTCCGCGTCGGCTTTCAGATCGCCATGCCGGTGGTGGCGGCTGGTTTGATTTTTCGCGTTGGGCTCGGGGTGCTTTCGCGGCTCATTCCGCAAATTCAGGTCTTCTTCATCGCGCTGCCGCTGCAGATCATGGGCGGTTTGGTGGTGTTCGCGCTCGGCCTTTCGGCGGGCATGCTGATCTGGTTGGACAGCATGCAATCCTATGCGTTGTGGGTGAGGTGACGCATGGCCGCCGAGGATGATGACAAAACAGAAGAGCCGACACCGCGAAAATTAGATCAGGCGCGCGAGAAGGGGGACATCATCTATTCGACGGAGGTCAGCGCCGCGCTTTCGCTGGTGGCGGCGACCGCGTTCGTCGCCTTCATGGCTGGGCCGATTACAAAGCAGATGGCCGATAGCTTCATCGGCTTTCTGGCGATGCCCGACCAACTTTCGACCGATCCCGCATCGCTCTCCGCGATCATGGGATCCATCGGCATCAAACTGCTCGCGATCTTTGGCTTGACGGCGATCGCCCTCGCCATCAGCGGCATCGCTTCGCGCTATCTTCAGGATCGGCCGACCTTCACGGCCGAGCGCTTGCAGCCGAAGCTCGACAAGCTCAATCCGATCGAAGGTTTCAAGCGCGTGTTCGGCAAACAAGCGTTTGCGACCTTCCTGAAATCGCTGGCGAAGCTCGTACTTGTGGGCGCAGTGCTGGGCTGGGTGCTGTGGCCGCACGATGCGGTGATCGAGAACATGTCGCTGCTCGATGTCGGCGCGTTGCTGCCTTGGGTTCGGGACCGCGTGGTGGCGATGCTGATGGCGCTGGCGAGCGCGGCGGCCGTGCTCGCGGCTGTGGATTACGTCTTCACGCGCCAATCCTACATGGAGCGCATGAAGATGAGCCGGCGGGAGATCAAAGAGGAGTTCCGCCAAAACGACGGCGACCCGATGGTCAAAGCCAAGCTGCGACAAATCCGCATGGAGCGGTCACGGCAGCGCATGATGGCGAACGTGCCGAAGGCGAGTGTGGTCATTACCAACCCGACTCACTACGCGGTGGCGTTACGGTATGAGCCGGGCGAGATCGGCGCACCGGTCTGCGTAGCCAAGGGCGTGGACGCGACCGCGCTGAAAATTCGTGAGATCGCTGAAGAACATAACATTCCGATCGTGGAAGAACCGCCGCTGGCGCGGGCGCTGTTCGCCTCGGCCGATTTGGACGAGCCGATCCCGCGGGAACATTACGAGGCGGTGGCCAAGGTCATCGGCTTCATCATGCGTATGGCCCGCCGACGCGGCCGGCCCCGAAGAAACCTTTAGCGGAGAACACACATGGCGGATGGATTCCCTACCGCGCCCCAACGTGATCCGCGCCCCGAATCGGGGTCAAGTGCGCCCTCAATAGGCGCGCTGATGACAGACCATGTACAGACTCCACCCCCGCGCGGCGGCGGGCGGCTCGATCCGCTTCAGATCCTGTTTTGGGTCTCGGCCGCCGTCGGCGTCGGCGCGGCGGGGGTTGCGATCACGGCAGGCCCCAGCGTGGGCCAAGCGGGGGCGGTGCTGCTTGTCTTGCTGGCGGCCGTCGGCATGGTGCTGTTCTTCTGGATGTCGCGCGGCGCGGGTCGCCAGCACGGCGCGTTTCCGGAGCGTGGCGCGATCGCGGCGTCGGCGCTGCTGGGCGGACGCAACGAACACGCGATGATCGAGGCGCTCGACGAAGCGGCCTTGATCACGGACGCGCATTTGTCGCCGCTGGTGGCGAACGCGGCGTATCACGACCTGGCCGAAGTGGCCGGCGTGATGGGCGAGAGCGATCGCCCGCCGATGATGAGCCGTCTGTTTGGCGCGGATCCGATGCTCTCGGCGCCGATGTTTCGTTTGTCGAAAGCAGCGCAGCTCGGGCAAACGCGGCGCGAGGAATTGCCGGCGACGGCGGCGCTCTCGGGCAAGCACGCGCGTTACGAAGCGTGCGTTGGTCCAATTCCGGGCGGGTACGTGCTGTGGCGCTTGCGTGAATTGGGCGCAGCAGAAGCGGGCGCGACGGATGAGGCGTCGCGCCAGATTTTCCTGGACGACGCGCCGGTTGGCTTCTTCGCGGCGCGGCAGGACGGGACGATCGCCTACATGAACCGCGCGCTGCGTGCGGTGCTCGGCTTAGGTGAGGACCCGGCGATTTTGCGCGTGCGCGATATCGTGAAGGAAGATCCCTCGCGTCTGCTGCGCCGTGATCGGCGCGGCTTTGGCCCGACGCCGGCGCGCGTGACCTTGCGCGGGCTCGATGGCCACGAGACGCAAGTGTCGACGCTGTCGTTCTGGCCGGCGGAGGACGTGGACGGCACGTCGCGCTCGTTCGTGTTCTTCTCGGACGCGGAGGCGCCCGAAACCGCGCCGGCTGCGCCTGCGATGCATGTGTCCGGCGAGACCGATGAGGTCTTTGCGCAAGCGCCGCTGGGCATTGCCGTGCTCGATGGCGCCGACCCGGCTTCGGCCGCCCTGTTGGATTCCAACGCGTCGTTGATGGAAATGACGCAAGGCCGGGCAACGCCGAGTGCGGCGTTCGTGGATTTGTTTGAGGCTGCGGAAGGGCCGCAGGCTTTGGCGCAGCGTTTGCGCCAAGCGCTGAACGATCCGACCGAGATCACGCTGGCGACGTCGCCGCCGATCGCAGTGCACGTGCATCTGGCACGCTCGGCCGATGGGCGAAGCATCGCCTATCTTCTCAACGTCAGCCAACAACGCGAGCTTGAGACGCGTTTGGCGCAATCGGAGAAGATGCGCGAGATCGGCGAACTCGCCGCCGGTGTGGCGCACGATTTCAACAATCTGCTCACGGTGGTGATGCAGAATTGCTCCTATCTGCTGCGCCGCCACCCGGTGGGCGATGCGGATTATCCGACGCTGCAGGAAATCTCCGACAACGCCGCGAGCGCGAAAGAGCTTTCGGAAATGCTGCGCGCTTATGCACGCCAGCAGACCTTCGCGCGCGAAGTGTTCGACGTGGGCGATTTCGTCGGTTCACGCCAAGAGCTGATCCGCCGCATCATGGGCGCGTCGATCAAGTACGAAATCCGGCACGGCCGCGATCTGCCCTATGTGAAGGTCGACAAGACGCAGCTCGAGCGTGTGCTGATCAATCTCGCCACCAATGCGCGCGATGCGATGACGCCGAAGGATTCGCCGATCCCGAAAGATGGTAAGCTCACGGTGCGTACCTCCGTGATCAGCGCCGAAGCTGCGCGCGGCCTCGGCCACAACCCGATCGAGGACGGCCAGTACGTCATGATCGAAGTGGAAGACACCGGTTCGGGCATCAAGCCGGAGCATGCCGCGAAAATCTTCCGTCCGTATCACTCGACCAAGGAAGCCGGCAAAGGCACGGGGCTGGGCCTCGCGACCAGCTACGGCATCATCAAGCAATCGGGCGGCTACATCTTCTTTTCGTCGAAGCTGGGCGTCGGCACGACATTCCGCATCTTCCTGCCGGTCTATGATCCGACGCCGGAAGAGCTGGAAGAAATCGCCGCGAAGGAGCGCGCTTTGATCGCGCCGCCGCCGAAGGACGTGGCCGGCCGCGGCAAGATCCTGTTCGTCGAGGATCAGACCGCGGTGCGCCGGTCGATCGTGCGCAATCTCAAGGAGTGCGGCTACGAGGTCGAAGAGGCGGAGAACGGCGAAGAAGCGCTCGAAGTGCTCGGCCGCAATCCGGGCGCCTATGACATCATCATCTCCGACGTCTCGATGCCGATCATGACCGGCCCCGAGATGTTGCAGGAAGCCGATCCGGCGATGATCGGCGCCGCGAAAGTGCTCTTCCTCTCCGGCTACGCGCCCGAAAGCTTCAGCCACATGCTGGAGCAATATCCGGTGCATTATATGAGCAAGCCGGTGACGATGGAGCAGCTGGTCGGGCGGGTGAAGGAGCTGCTGGCGGCTTAGGATGACCGCCGCTTCCAGCCGGCATCGGTGCTTCAACTTTCTGGCTGCACGAAGGCGGAACCAAAGAGCCGGCTGGAAGCCGGCGGTCCGAAGGCGGTGACACTTGTGTGCCTTATTGCGCGACGGCGTGGCGGGCATCATTTTCAGGCCATGAGAAAATTGCTTGCTCTTCACGACGCGCCGCGCCCGCATTGGGTGGGCGACGGCTTTCCGGTGCGGTCGATGTTCTCGCCGCAAACGCATGGCGCGGCCGTGAGCCCGTTCATCCTGCTCGATTACGCGCAGCCGTTTGAGTTCGCGCCGGCGACGCAGAAGCGCGGCGTGGGCGTGCATCCCCATCGCGGCTTCGAGACGGTGACGATCGTGTATGCGGGCGAGGTCGATCATCGCGACAGCACCGGCAATGGCGGCCATATCGGGCCGGGCGACGTGCAATGGATGACGGCGGCGTCGGGCATTCTGCACGAGGAATTTCATTCGGCTGCGTTCACGAAGAACGGCGGCGTGATGGAGATGGTGCAGCTCTGGGTGAATCTGCCGGCGAAGGATAAGATGGCGCCGCCCGGCTATCAGACTCTGCTCGACGCGCAGATCCCCTCGGTGGATTTGCCGAATGAGGCTGGCCGTCTGCGTGTGATCGCCGGCGAGTATGCGGGCGCGCGAGGCCCGGCGCGGACGTTTACGCCGATCAACATTTGGGATGTGCGCTTGAAGGCGGGCGCCAAGGCGGAGTTCAACCTGCCGGAGGGCCATACGCTGGCGCTGCTGACGCAAAGCGGAAGCGTGAAGCTTGAGGTCGGGCGCAGCGCGGGGCCGTCGCAATTCGCGCTTTATGCGCGCGAGGGCGGCGCGATCGCGATCGAGGCGGAGAGCGATGCGAAGCTCTTGCTGTTGAGTGGCGAGCCGATCAATGAGCCCGTCGTGCAATACGGGCCGTTCGTGATGAACACCGAAGGCGAAATCCGTCAGGCGATCACGGATTTCAACGCGGGCAAGTTCGGCGATATCAACGCGTTCGCTTAGCGGCCGGTGCGGCGTTCGCGGCGGGCGGCGAGGATCGCGAGCTTCTTGCTCGGCGGATAAACGACGACGCCGCCGTCAGCCGAGGTGACGAGCACCATGTTGGGGTCGCCTTTCGCGGGCGTCGCTGGGCGCGAGAGTGCGGCCGTCTTCACGCGGAACGAATTCATCGATTCCAACGTGGGCGGATGTCCGCCGCGGGGCGGCAGGGGCGCGAGCGACGAAGCCATCCGACGATCCTCTCATATTCCACCAGCGAAACCATTAAGGCCGGATATGGCCGGAAGGGAATAGGGAGCGCGCTGTTCTCGGGATTGGGGACTAGGGATTGGGGACGAGAGCCAGCGCGACGGGCCAGGTTTTGTGTCCGTTGGAATTCTCGACGGCGCTCGTACGTTCTCCTTGTGTTCCGAGAACAAATGGTGCACATTCGATTCCTGACGCGGACATGCGCAGCGCCTGTAGTCCAGGGCATGGACTCGACCTAGTGGGAGACGGACATATGGCCAAGTTGAAGCTTGTTGAGGCGGAAGTGGAAACGGACAAGCAGAAGGCTTTGGCCGCAGCTCTCGGACAAATTGATCGCGCCTTCGGCAAGGGCTCGGTCATGCGGCTGGGCGAAAAGCCGGTTGTTGAGATCGAGGCCATTTCCACTGGCTCCTTGAGCCTCGACATTGCGTTGGGCATTGGCGGTCTGCCGAAGGGCCGCATCATTGAAATTTATGGCCCGGAAAGCTCGGGCAAGACGACGCTTGCGCTGCACTGCATCGCTGAAGCGCAAAAGAGCGGCGGCGTGTGCGCGTTCGTGGACGCTGAGCACGCGCTCGATCCGATCTATGCGCGCAAGCTGGGCGTTGATCTCGACGATCTCCTCGTCTCGCAGCCCGACACGGGCGAACAGGCTTTGGAAATCACCGACACGCTCGTGCGTTCGGGCGCGGTTGATGTGCTGGTGGTGGACTCCGTCGCGGCGCTGACGCCGCGCGCCGAAATCGAAGGCGAGATGGGCGATAGCTTGCCGGGCTTGCAGGCGCGCTTGATGAGCCAGGCGCTGCGTAAGCTCACGGCCTCGATCTCGAAGTCGAACACGCTCGTGATCTTCATCAACCAGATCCGCATGAAGATCGGCGTGATGTACGGCAACCCGGAGACAACGACGGGCGGCAACGCGCTGAAATTCTACGCGTCGGTGCGTCTCGACATTCGCCGCACCGGCCAGATCAAGGAACGCGACGAAGTCATTGGCTCGGAAACCCGCGTCAAAGTCGTGAAAAACAAGGTCGCGCCGCCGTTCAAGCAGGTGCAGTTCGACATCATTTACGGCGAAGGTATCTCCAAGACCGGCGAATTGATCGAGCTCGGCGTGAAGGCGGGCGTGATCGATAAATCCGGCGCCTGGTATGCCTATGGTGGGCAGAAGATCGGCCAAGGCAAGGAAGCCGCGCGCCGGTTCTTGAAGGAACACAAGGACGTCGCCCTTGCGATCGAGGACGCCATTCGTGGCAAGTCGAGTGCGGTGGCCGACGCCATGTATTCTCCGCCTGAAGGCGACGAAGACAAAGACTAAGACTAAGTCGCGGCGCGCGCGATCCAAGTTTCGCTGGCCGGTTCGGGGCTGTGACCGACCCGACCCCATGCCCTGGTGCATCTCCGGGCCGGCCGGCGGATTCCTTGAGTTCCTCATCTCTTCGATTTGGAGTGTGTGTGATGGAGCCGCGCGTTTCCCTGATCACTTTGGGCGTCGCGGACTTGGCGCGGTCGCGGGCGTTCTATGAAGCGCTCGGCTTTCGCGCCTCATCCGCGAGCCAAGGCGATATCGTGTTCTTCCAGGCGGGCGCGCAGGCGCTCGCCATTTTTCCGCGTGGAGAGCTGGCGCATGACGTCGGCGTCGACGGCGCCGGTAGCGGCTTTCGCGGCGTCACGCTGGCGCACAATGTTCGAACCAAGCATGAGGTCGCGGCGGTGCTGGAGGAGGCGCGCGCGGCCGGCGCTGAGATCGTGAAGCCAGCGCAGGACGTATTCTGGGGCGGGCACTCGGGCTATTTCGCCGACCCGGATGGGCACCTTTGGGAGGTGGCCTGGAACCCGCTCGTGCCGCTTGGCGCGGACGGGGTGTTCGTGCTGCCGGACTAAGGGCGCGATGGGGCCGGCGTGGCCGGTCGTCTGACACTTGATGCCGGCTGGAAGCCGGCGGTCCGATCGGCGCCATTCCGCCCCGCTTGGCGTTGTGCGCTGCACTACCTATACCAAACTGGAACCTGATTTGGCTGTCCGCGGGCGCGGAACGGCATTGGATACGGCTTGGTAGAGTGATGACGAGCGTCAACGACATCCGTCGGCAGTTTTTGGACTTCTTTGGTTCGCGCGATCACGCGCTCCCGGGGTCGTCGTCGCTGGTGCCGCAGGACGACCCGACGTTGCTCTTCGTCAATGCCGGCATGGTGCAGTTCAAGAATTACTTCACCGGCGCGGCCAAGCCGCCGTTTCCGCGCGCCGCCACTAGCCAGAAGTGCGTGCGCGCCGGCGGCAAGCACAACGACCTCGACAATGTCGGCTACACGGCGCGGCACCTCACTTTCTTCGAGATGCTCGGGAATTTCTCGTTCGGCGATTATTTCAAGGAAGGTGCGATCGACGCCGCCTGGACTTTGATCACGCGCGATCTCGGCCTGCCGAAGGATAAGCTGCTCGTCACTGTGTATCATGACGACGACGAAGCGGCGGCGCTCTGGAAGAAGATCGCCGGCTTCAGCGACGACAAGATCATCCGCATCGCCACCAACGACAATTTCTGGTCGATGGGCGACACCGGTCCGTGTGGCCCGTGCTCGGAAATCTTCATCGATCGCGGCGACCACATCTGGGGCGGCCCGCCGGGATCGAAGGACGAGGATGGCGACCGCTTCCTTGAGTTCTGGAACCTCGTGTTCATGCAATTCGAGCAATTCGGCGACGATCGCCCGCGCGCGAAATTGCCGAAGCCTTCGATCGACACTGGGATGGGCTTGGAGCGCATGGCCTGTGTGCTGCAGGGCGTGGATTCGGTGTTCGACACCGATCTCTTCCGCACGCTGAAGGCGGCATCGGAAGAGCTCACCAAAACGAAAGCGCAAGGCGAGCAGGCGCCGAGCCACAATGTGATCGCGGACCATTTGCGTTCGTCGTGTTTCTTGATCGCGGATGGCGTGTCGCCGTCGAACGAGGGCCGCGGCTATGTGCTGCGCCGGATCATGCGCCGCGCCATGCGCCACGCGCATATTCTGGGCGCCAAAGAGCCGCTGATGCACCGCTTGGCGCCGACGCTGATCGCCGAGATGGGCGACGCGTATCCGGAATTGAAGCGCGCGCAACCGGTGATCGAAGCGCAATTGCGCGAAGAGGAAGAGCGCTTCCGTCGCACGCTCGCGAACGGTTTGCGCCTGCTCGAAGATGAGATTGGCGGTCTGAAGCAGGGGCAGAAGCTGTCCGGCCGAACCGCGTTCAAGCTCTATGACACGTTCGGCTTTCCGCTTGATCTCACGCAGGACATTCTGCGCGGGCGTTCACTGGAAGTGGACATCGCCGAATACGACGTCGCGATGCAGGAGCAGAAGGATCAGGGCGCGGCGAGCTGGAAGGGTGCCGACGGCGCCGACAATCCGGCGATCTGGCATTCGATTCTGGAGCGCACCAAGGGCAATGAATTCTTGGGTTACAGCGCGGAGGCCGCTGACGGCAAAATCACTGGGATCGTCGCGGACGGCGCCGAGCAACATGAGCTGCGCGAAGGCGCCGCTGGCGCGCTCGTGTTCGATCGTACGCCGTTCTACGCCGAAAGCGGCGGTCAGTCGGGCGATCATGGCTTGATCAAGTTCGCCAACGGCGCCGAGTTCGTTGTCGAGGACACGCAGAAGCAAGCGGGCGCGCTGCACGCGCATGTTGGGCGCCTCGTGAAGGGGGCGGTGAAGGTTGGCGATGCGGCCAAGCTTGAGATCGACCACGAGCGCCGCGCGAAAATCCGTTCGAACCATTCCGCGACGCACTTGCTGCATGCCGCGCTACGCAACACGCTGGGGCCGCACGTCACCCAGAAGGGTTCGCTCGTGGAGGCGGATTATTTCCGCTTCGACTTTAGCCATGGCCAGCCGCTGAGCGCCGATGAGATCGGCCGCGTCGAAGACGAAGTGAACGCGGTCATTCGCCAGAACGCCGAAGGCGTGATTAAGGAAATGGCGCCGGCAAAGGCGATCGAAGAGGGCGCGTTAGCGCTGTTCGGCGAAAAGTATGGCGAGACGGTGCGCGTGCTGCGTTTGGGTGATGCGCTCTCGCATGACGGCAAGGCCTATTCGGTCGAGCTCTGCGGCGGCACGCACGTGAAGCGCACGGGCGACATCGCGGTGTTCGCGGTGCTGAGCGAAAGCGGCGTGGCCGCGGGCGTGCGCCGGATCGAAGCGGCCACGGGTGCGGCCGCTCTGGCGCATCTCAAGGCGCAAGCGGCGTTGGCGAAGGCCGTGTCGGCGAATTTGAAAACGCCGTTAGCGGAATTGCCGGATCGGGTCGCGCAATTGGCCGACGAGCGCCGCAAGCTTGAGCGCGAACTGAGTGAAACGAAGAAGAAGCTGGCGCTCGCGGGCGGCGGCGGTTCGGCTGCGCCTTCTGGACCAGAAAACGTCGCGGGCGTCTCTGTGCTGGCGCGGGTGCTCGAAGGCGTGCCGGCGAAAGAGCTGCGTGGGCTTGTCGACGAGGGCAAGAAATCGTTGGGCTCGGGCGTGATTGCTTATGTCGGCGTCGAAGACGGCAAGGCGGCGCTCGCTGTGGGCGTTACCGACGATCTCAAGGGCAAGATCAGTGCGGTTGATCTGGTGAAAGCCGGCGTGGCGGCCGTCGGCGGCCAAGGCGGGGGCGGCCGTCCGGACATGGCGCAAGGCGGCGGGCCGAACGGCGCGGAGGCCAGCAAGGCCATCGACGCGATCCGCGCGGCGCTGCAAACGTTGGCTGCGTGAGCCAGGTTACGTATCGCGATGCGAATGCGGCTGATGCTGAGGCATTGGCCGCTTTCGCGGAGCGCACCTTCACAGAGACGTTCGGCCATCTCTATCCGCCGGAAGACCTCAAGGCATACGTTGAGGCCAAATATCGCCCGCATGTCGTGGCCGCAGAGATCGCCGAGCCCGACACGCGCTATCGCCTCGCCCTGCGCAATGGCGCGATCATTGGCTATTGCAAGATGGGCGCGGTCGATATGGAAGTCGACGCAACGGACGCGCTGGAACTGCATCGGCTTTACGTCGACAGCCACGCCAAGGGCGCGGGCGTGGCGCAGGCGCTGATGGATGAGGCGCTCGCCTGGGCGCGCGGCAAGGGCGCCAAGCGCATGTATCTCAGCGTCTGGGAAAACAATGCGCGCGCCCAAGCGTTCTATCGCCGCTATGGCTTCGAGCACGTGGGGGAGCACAAATTCATGGTCGGCCGCGTGGCTGACCGCGACTTCATCTGGCGCTTGGATTTGTGAGGCCGCGATGCGGGGCGTGCTGATCTCGATCGCGAAGATTCTTGGCTTCTTTGGCGTGTGGGCGGCGCTCATCGCGATCGTTGTGATGAGCGCGGTGACGATCGGCGGCGTTGGCTGGTTTCACAATGTGAATTGGCGCCTTTTTGTGGAGATTGGCGGAACGATCGCCACGCTCGGCGCGCTCGTCTTCATGGTGCGCGTGGTCGACAAGCGCGGCTGGGCGACGCTTGGGTTCGGAGCAGACAATTCAATTGTGGGCTTGCTGTCGGGCACAGTGCTCGGCGCTTTCATCTTCGTTGTGCCGATTGGCGTGCTGACAGCGCTCGGGTACGTGCGCTATGCGCCCGACTTGGGCGGCTTCAACGCTAACGCACTTTGGCTCGCGTTGGTGCTCTGCTTCTTCAACGTGATCACGCAAGAGGTGCTTGTCCGCAGCTACATCTTCCAGGAGCTATGGACGAAGTATGGCGTGCTGGTCGCCCATGCGGTGACGACGCTCTTGTTTGTGGCATTGCACGCCGGCGCGATCCGTGAAGGCCAGAATGGCTTGATCGCCGCGGCGAACATCGCGCTGGCGAGCGTCATGTTGGGCTTGGCCTATGTGCGTAGCGGCGCACTGTGGCTGCCCATCGGCATTCATCTCGGTTGGAACGGGCTGCAGGGACCGGTGCTGGGCCTGTCCGTGACCGGTCAAGATATTGGCCTGGGCTATTGGCGCGTGTTCGAGTTCGAAGGTCCCCCGCTGCTCACGGGCGGCGCGATGGGCGTTGAAGGCGGCTTGATCGGCTTGGTCGGGCCAGCGCTTGGTCTTGCCATCGTCGCGTTCGCGGTACGACCCAAGCCAGCGCAGTAACGTCTCGGAAACCAAATCAATCGTTTTTGGACGACTCGATTCGGTGTGGGGACACGGGATGACTCAGAACGATGCGCTGGCTGCTTACCTGGGGCCGGAAATCTTTGAACGGCTCGATTGGGCGAAGCTTACCCACAAACAGCGTGACGCGATTCTCTCGGTGTTCCGAGTCGGATTAGGCGCCGGGGCGCAGTCGGGCGTGGTTTCGACCATCGATGCGGTGATGGCGCGCGGCAAAGTGCTGATCTGCGAGGACGGCTCGCAATGGGAGGCGCGCGAGCGCGACGATGCTGAGCTGATCGAGGATTGGGGCGCGGGGGCGCTGGTGGCGATCCATCGCCAGCTGATCTATCGGCTCGACCCATATCAGGCGGCGGAGGTGGACTTGCTTCGGCTCTAGGACATTGCGTTGGCGGAACGGAAGGGTGTTAGGCTTGGCCAAGCATCTGGAGGACGCGAACGATGGCCGAGTATGAAACCGTAAAGCTCGAAATCGAAGACGGCGTCGCGACGCTGACTTTGAACCGGCCGGACCGGATGAACGCGTTCACGCCGCAAATGGCGATGGAGATGATCGCGGCCTTCGATGAGACGGACGCCAACGATGATGTGCGCGTGGTCATCGTGACCGGCGCGGGGCGGGCGTTCTGCGCTGGTGCGGACTTGGGTTCCGGCGGCGCCACGTTCGATTACGAGAGGCGTGCGGCGGCGCGGGGCGAGACATTCGATCCGGCCAATGAGCGCGACGGCGGCGGCTTGGTCGGCATGCGCATCTATGAGAGCCTGAAGCCGGTGATCGCGGCCATGAATGGCCCCGCTGTCGGAGTCGGGGCGACGATGCAATTGCCCATGGATATTCGGCTGGCCGTGGAAGGCGCGAAGATGGGCTTTGTGTTCACCCGTCGCGGCATCGTACCGGAGACGCTCTCGTCATATTTCCTGCCGCGCTTGGTCGGTGTTCAAACCGCGCTGGAATGGACGATGACGGGGCGGGTGTTCACGACCGAAGAAGGCAAGGAGCGCGGGCTCATTCGTTCGCTGCATAAGCCCGAGGATTTGATGCCGGCGGCGCGCGCGCTGGCGCGGGAGATTGCCGACAACACCGCGCCAGTTTCGGTGACGCTGACCCGGCGCATGATGCTCGACATGCTGGACGCGGACCATCCGATGGAGGCGCATCGGATCGAGAGCCGTTGGATGGTGTCGCGCGGGCAATCGGGCGACGCGAAGGAGGGGGTGACGGCGTTCTTGGAGAAGCGCGCGCCGAATTATCCCGATCGCGTGTCGCGCGATCTGCCGGATACGTGGCCGTGGCGTAAAACGCCGCCGTTCAAGGCATAATTGCGCTCGATCAAAGCGGCGCACGAAACTCGGATCGAAGCTTGCTCCCGCGACTTAGGGGGCGGTCATGCCGAATATCGCGAACCTCAATGTTGATCCGCTGGCGCTGACGGCGCTTGGCTTTTTGGGCGCCGTGCTGGTGCTGACGCTTGGGCTTTTTGCCTGGCTCATGCTGCAGGGCGGCAAGCGTAAGAAGAGCTAAGGCCGGCGATATTGGATGAAGCCGCTGTTCTTGGCGACTTGATCGTAAAGCTTGCGCGCCGTGGCGTTGGTTTCGTGCGTGAGCCAATAGACGCGACCCCAATCGTTGGAATCGGCGCGCGCGTACACGGCTTCGATCAGCGCGCGGCCCACGCCTGCGCCGCGCGCCTCGGCGGAGACGAAGAGGTCTTCGAGGTAGCAGAATTTCTTCTGCGACCAGCCGTGGTCGTGCAGCACGCATTGCACGATGCCGAGCAGCACGCCGTCTTCGCGCTCGGCGACGAGGGCGAAGAGATTTGAATTGGGATCAAGGAAGCGGGCGAAGGTCGCGTCGGTGATCTCGGGCGCGAGCGTCGCGTTGTAGAAATCGAGATAACCGGCCCAAAGGGGTTCCCATTTGGGCCGGTCTTCTCTGCGGATGTCGCGGATCGCGAAGCTCACGCCTTCGCCATCGCCTTGTCGAGATTGTCGCCGACGGCGTCGAGGAAGCCTTCGGTGGTGAGCCATTTTTGGGTGTCGCCGACGAGGAGGGCGAGGTCCTTGGTCATTTGGCCGGATTCGACGGTGTCGACGGTGACCTTTTCCAAGAGCAGCGCGTAGTCGATCAGCTTTTGATTGCCGTCGAGCTTGCCGCGATGGGCGAGGCCGCGCGTCCAGGCGAAGATCGAGGCGACCGAATTGGTGCTGGTCGGATTGCCTTTTTGGTGTTCGCGGTAATGGCGCGTGACAGTGCCGTGCGCGGCTTCCGCTTCCATCGTCTTGCCGTCCGGCGTGATCAGCACGGAGGTCATCAGGCCGAGCGAGCCGAAGCCTTGCGCCACGGTGTCGGATTGCACGTCGCCGTCATAGTTTTTGCAGGCCCACACATAGCCGCCGCTCCACTTCAGCGCAGAGGCGACCATGTCGTCGATCAGGCGGTGTTCGTAGGTCAGCTTGCGCTTGTCGAACTCGGCCTTGAACTCGGCGTCGAAGATCTCTTGGAAGATGTCCTTGAAGCGGCCGTCATAGGCTTTGAGGATCGTGTTCTTGGTCGAGAGATAAACCGGCCAGCCCTTCATGAGGCCGTAATTGAACGAGGCGCGAGCGAAATCCTTGATGCTCTCATCGAGGTTGTACATCGCCATGGTGACGCCGGCGCCCGGCGCCTTGAACACTTCCTTCTCGATCACTTGGCCGTCGTCGCCGACGAACTTGATCGTCAGCGTGCCCTTGCCCGGGAATTTGAAATCGGTGGCGCGGTATTGGTCGCCGAAGGCGTGACGACCGACGACGATCGGTTGAGTCCAGCCCGGCACGAGGCGCGGCACGTTCTTGCAGATGATCGGCTCGCGGAAGATGACGCCGCCCAGGATGTTGCGGATCGTGCCGTTCGGGCTCTTCCACATTTCCTTCAGGTTGAATTCTTTCACCCGGGCTTCGTCCGGCGTGATGGTCGCGCACTTCACGGCCACGCCGTATTGCTTGGTGGCGTTGGCGGCGTCGATGGTGATCTGGTCGTTGGTGGCGTCGCGGCTTTCGACGCCGAGATCGTAATATTTGAGGTCGATGTCGAGATAGGGGTGGATCAGGCGCTCCTTGATCGCCGCCCAGATGATCCGGGTCATTTCGTCGCCGTCCATATCGACGACCGGGTTGTCCACCTTGATCTTCGCCATCGTTCGCACCTTCTAGTTCCGGGGAAATTTCGCGTGGCGTGGTAGCAGTTTGGACGCCGCGCGCAAACTGCGGCAAGAGGAGCGGAAATGACCCGCGCCGCCAACATGCCGCCCCCAATCGAGGAGGAATGGCCCGCCATCTGCCTGGTGCGCCCGCAAATGGGCGAGAACATCGGCGCGGTGGCGCGCGCCATGCTGAATTTTGGCCTGACCTCGCTGCGCCTGGTGGCGCCGCGCGACCGGTGGCCGAACCCGAAGGCCGAAGTGGTGGCCGTTGGCGCAGATGTGGTGCTGAAGAACGCGCGGGTGGAATGGACGCTGGAGGACGCGCTGGCGGACGCGACCTTGGTGATTGCCGCCTCCGCGCGGCCGCGGGGGCTGGAAAAGCCGGTCTGGGGGCCGCGGCAAACGGCGGAGAACATTCGCGCGGCGCAGGCCAAGGGCGAGCGCGCCATCGTGATGTTCGGGCCGGAGGCGTCCGGGATGGAGACGGACGAGATCGCGCGCGCCGATGCGATCCTGACTTTGCCGGTCAATCCGGGGTTTGCGTCACTCAATCTGGCGAATGCGGCCAGCGTGTTTTGCTATGCTTACGCCGAGGCGCGGCAGGGGACGGACCTGCCGTCCTGGTTTCAGCCGCCCGATAGCCCGCCGGCGACGCAGGCCGAACTTGAGGCGATGTTTGCCCATCTTGAGCAAGAGCTTGAACACGGACGGTTTTTCCACCCGATGGACAAGGCGCCGTTGATGAAGCGGAATTTGCGCGCGCTGTTTCTGCGCGCGCGCCTCTCGCAACAAGAGGCGCAGACAATGCGCGGCGTGATCAAGGCGCTCACGATTGGGCGCGGTGGTCGAAAGAAAGATGACCTCTAGGAAATGACTTTCCCGAATTGAGGGAACTCGTTATCCACACTGGCTGCAGACTGTCGCCGGGGACACATGCTCAAGACCAAGCGTCGAGCTGAGCCGAAAGCCGAGCCGCGAGCGCAATCGCGCGAACTCGTGCCGTGGGGCGGCGAGCAGGTTGATGTCGATCGCTTCTGGGCCGAGAGCTGGATCGACCTGCTCAACCGTCAACGTTGGCTGTCCAAAAAGCTGAAGCTCGAAACCGCGCCTTGGATCGTCGACCAGAACGCCGGCATCATTCGCTTTCAGCGCAAGGATGGCGCGTTGGTGACGGCGCCGGTGCAAATCATTGGCGCATGGAATCCGCGCACCAGCATGTTCCGCTGGGGCTGGGACCACCCAATGGTGCAGCAGCGCCTGCGCAATGACGCGGAGCGTACGCGCTGGTTTGGCGACAAGCACGGACTGGAAGAGCTGACCGAAAAGTCGCTGAAGATGAGCGAGCAGGAAGCCTGGCAGATGACGGCGCTGGCGATGAAAGTGAACGCCAGCCACGGGGTCTATCGCGCGCCGACCGAGGGGCCGGTGATTTTTATGACGTTGGGCGAGCCGAAGGTGAAGAAGTAGGCGACCTATCGCCCTGGTGCGTCAGCTCTGGCGACCAGGCTTTCTATGAAGAGCCTGAGTTCGGCGGGTGTTGTTTTGCCCGCGACAACTTCGTGATAACCGATGCCGGCGCGTCGCAATGCTTCCTTTTTCACAGCGTCACGTGCGGCCGCACTTCCTTGATGGTGGCCATCGCCCTGGTATTCGATCGCATGTCGTGGTCGGCACGCTTCATCGACAAGAAGCATGTCCACTCGCTTTGAATTGATGCACCAGAACGCTTGGGTATCTTTGCTGCGAAGGATTTCGCCCAAGGAGACTTGCGCCATCACCCGCCAACCTGGCTTGCAGCGACTGACGATCTGGCAGAGCTCCTCAAATACGCGCGCTTCGCTTTGGTTGAGGAGTGGCCGCGCGCTGAACTCCGATTTCATCACGATCCTCAATTGCTCAGTTGCATCTTGAGTTCGCGTCGGCTCAGCGGGTTGCGTGGGCCAAGCATGGCCCTCGCCGTAGTCAGACCACGTGTGCTCATACGATGATCTGCGTTTCTTCCTGTCGCCCCTGCGCATACGCCAGACGAAGCGTTGAAGCCCCATCCCGAGCCAAGCGCCGAACGCCACAAAGGCAGCGATCGGCGCTATCTGCATGAAGGTTTCGAGTGACATCCTTAGATTGTAGCGGATGATGCCGACGGCGTCATGCGCTGTCGTTAACGCCCGCAAACCTAGTCGATCATCGCTTTCCGCGGGCTGCTAGCCTTTGACTAGCGCGCCGACCATTTCGTGACCTTCGCCGCCGAGGATTTCGAGCTGCGTAATCGTGCCAGGCGCGATTTCGTCGTCGCTATCAACGTAAGTGACGCCGTCGATTTCGGGGGCGTCGGCTTTGGTGCGGAAGGAATAGGCTTCCGCGTCGTCGTCCCAGCCGTCGCAGATGGCGTCGACATTTTTGCCGATCATGGATTGCAGGCGTTGGTGGGCGAGCGCGGTTTGCACTTCCATGAAGCGGTCGTAGCGCTCGTCGACATCGTCCTGATCGACATGGCCGGGGAGATCGCGTGAGGGCGCGCCATCGACGTTTTCGTATTTGAACACGCCGGCGCGATCGATTTCGGCTTCTTCGATGAAGTCGAGCAGGGTTTCGAAATCGTCTTCGGTTTCACCGGGGAAGCCGACGATGAAGCTCGAACGGATGGTGAGATCCGGGCAGATACTGCGCCATTTTTTGATGCGATCGAGGACTCTGTCCTGGTTCGCTGGACGGCGCATGGCTTTCAGTACGTTCGGCGAGGCGTGCTGAAACGGGATGTCGAGGTAGGGCAGCACTTTGCCTTCGGCCATCAAGCCGACGACTTCATCGACGTGCGGGTACGGGTAGACGTAGTGGAGGCGCACCCAGGCGCCCAGATCACCGAGCTCTTTGCAGAGATCGAAGAATTTGGGGCGGACCATGCGGTCCTTCCATTTGCTCTCGGCGTATTTGACGTCGATGCCGTAGGCGCTGGTGTCTTGGCTGATGACGAGCAGCTCTTTGACGCCGGCTTTGACCAGCGACTCTGCTTCTTTCAGCACAGCGTTGGCCGGGCGGGAGACGAGGTCGCCGCGAATACTCGGGATGATGCAGAAGGTGCAGCGATTATTGCAGCCCTCGGAAATCTTCAGATACGCGTAGTGGCGCGGCGTGAGCCGGAAGCCGCCTTCGGGCACGAGATCGATTTTCGGATCGTGCATCTGCGGCAGGTGCGTGTGCACGGCGCCGACGACGGCTTCGTATTGGTGTGGGCCGGTGATCTCCAGCACTTTCGGGTGCGCTTCGCGGATCAGGCTTTCTTCTTTGCCCAGGCAACCGGTGACGATGACTTTGCCGTTCTCGGCGATGGCTTCGCCGATGGCGTCGAGGCTTTCGGCCTTCGCGCTATCGAGAAAGCCGCACGTATTCACCACGACGAGGTCAGCGCCTTCGTAAGAGCCGCTGAGCTGATAGCCCTCGGAGCGCAGGCGCGTGATGATGCGCTCGCTATCGACGAGGGCTTTGGGGCAGCCGAGCGAGACGACGCCGATGGTTGGGGCTTTGGCGGACATTGAGGGCGGGCTTCTAGCGTGGCCGTGGATTTATCCCAAGCGCGGGCCTGAAAAAATGAGCCGGTCCGGAAATGGCGAGCATGCAGGTCCGATTGCGGCGAGCATGGCCGCCAGGAGGAAATGCTCATGGCCACCGTTCGCAAGGAATTCACAATCGCCCGTCCGCCGACCGCAGTTTGGGCCGCATTCGCAGATGTCGGTGCGGTTCATACCAAGCTGGCGCGTGGGTTTGTGACCGACACCAAGCTGGAAGAGGGCGCGCGGTTGGTGACGTTTGCGAACGGGATGGTGGCCAAGGAGCTGATCATCACGGTGGATCCCGAGGCGCGGCGCTTGGTCTATGCTGTGGTGGACAGCCCAGGCCTAGTTCACCACAGCGCCTCGTTTCAGGTGCTCGCCGACGAAGGCGGCAGTCGGGTAGTCTGGGTGGCCGATATGGCGCCGGATACCGTAGCCGAGAGCATCGGGGGCATGATGGAGGCAGGAGTCCAGGCCATGCGCAGGACACTGGCTGAGGCTGCGGCGGCGTGACGTATGAGAATGACTTGCAGGAGCGATCGCGATTGGTTAGATTTCTTTGCGTCTGACTCTCAGTCGCCAATTTCGCTTTTGCGTTCAGAGAAGTGCTGCATGTACGTCTGCAATTGTAACGGCGTGACTCGCGCGGAGGTGGACGAAGCCATCGCCGCAGGTGCGCAGGGACCGGAAGAGGTGCTGGGCCATCATGGCTGCGAGCCCTGTTGCGGACGCTGTCTCCCGGAGATCGCCGAAGGCATCACTTGCGGCGGGATGGGCAAGGCCCGGAGTCTCGTCGCCGCGGAGTAAGGCGATGAAGGGCGATCCGGACGTCATCAAGAAGCTCAATCAGATTCTCACGAATGAGCTGACCTCGATCAATCAATACTTCCTGCATGCGCGGATGTACGAGAGCGACGGCTACGGCAAGCTCGGCAAGAAGACGTACGAAGAATCCATCGAAGAGATGAAGCACGCGGACCGCATCATTAAGCGGATCCTGCTCATCGAAGGCTTCCCGAACCTCCAAAATTTGAACAAGCTGCAGATCGGCGAAAGTGTGCCGGAGCGGCTACAGGGTGATCTCGCCGCCGAGAAGAACGGCCACGCCGCGATCAAGGAAGGCATCACGCTCTGCGAAGAGAAGAAGGATTACGTCACGCGCGATCTGCTGACGGAATTGCTCGACGATACCGAGGAGCACATCGACTTCCTCGAAACGCAATTGCAGAACCTCGAGCAGATGGGCCTACAGAATTATCTGCAGAGCCAGTACGAGCTCGATTCCAGCGATTGAGCTCAGCGCGCTGGTTTGGGGGCAGCCTTGAACCGTGCGATTTCCCGGAACCCCTCGCCTGAGGCGAGGGCTGAGCTGTCGTCCGGGTTGAGCATGAGCCAGTCGCTGGCGCCGGCGAACGTGTCAAATTGACGGACCTCCGCCCACGGCGATCCGTGTGCGTTGCGGCGACCCAGCCAGTGGTCGAGCAGCCTTTGGCCGGCGGCGCTTTCGCACACCCAGCCGGATCGACGCATGAACAAGAGGTTCAGGGGTTCGAAGAGGTCGCGGTGCGCCTTGAACACGCCGTCGAGATCAGCAAGCGAAAAGCTTGCCACGTCCAGATCGGCATGAATGACGCTGATGCAATCGAAGCCGAGCCATACGGGATTGTCGGCGTTGAAGGCGGCGTGATTGTGCATGTCCTCAGCGCGCACCGCGCCGAAATACTCGACACGGCTCACTTCGAGTTCATCGTTGTGGCGCAAGATGATGGGCATGGCGATTGTTAACGCGAGAAGCCGCGCATCGGCGGGATGTGTGCGCGAAAAATCTCCGCGAAGCCATCGCCACGTTCGAGTGTCGCGGTAGCGCTCGGACTGAGCACCAGCCAATCGGCCGCCTCGGCGAAGCCATCGAAGCGACGTACGTCGCTCGACACGGCGTCCCGCATATCGCGATCCCCCAGCCAATAGCGCACGTGCTCCTCCGCCTCCGCGCTTTGGCAAATCCATGCCGAACGGCGTAGGATGAGAAAGTGCATCGAGGCGAAGAGTTCGGCGTATTTGGCGTAGAGCGCGTCGAGAGCGGACTTGTCCACCGTATGAAAATTAGCCCCAGGCGCGACGATCGCGAGCGAGTCAAATGTGAGCCAAGTCGGGTTCGCGGCTTGAAATTCAGCAAGCGCTGTCAGTTCGGCCAGGGTGACTGAGCCGCTGTACTGGATCTGATTGAGCTCCAGCTTTTCATTGTGGCGCAGAACAATGGGCACCGACGGACTCCCTTATTACAGACTCTGCGCCGGCTGGTTGCTGAAGCGTTAAGACTCGTGCGCCGTCTGTCGCGCCCGCCGCGTGAGACGTGCGAAAGGGGTTGACTTGGAGGGCGGGGCGAGGCGGCGTTAGCGCATGCGTTATCTCATTCTGTCGCTTCTCGCCTTTGCCGCCGCGTGCTCGTCCGAAACCCGGACACAGCCTGACATCGCGCCGGTCGTGGCGGCGGAGCGCGCGTTTGCGGCGGAAGCGGGGCGGCGCGGCTGGGTTGAGGCGTTCGAGGCGCACTCGACCAGCGACGCCATCGTGTTGCAGGCGGGGCCGGTGAACGCACACCAGTCGCTTGCCAGTATCGATCCAGCGAACCGTGGAGATACGTCGCTGACTTGGGGACCCGAGTTCGCGGGCATCTCTATGGGCGGCGATTTCGGCTTCACCACCGGGCCGTACAATGGCGGCGACGCTGCCTTCGGCCAGTATTTCACCGTATGGCGTCGCCAGGCGGATGGTTCGTGGAAATGGATTTATGATGGCGGCACGAACCAGACCACGCCGACGCGCGTGGACGCCAACGCTGACGTAGAAGCCCTGACTATCGGGGCGCGCGGGGCGGGTTCGGCTGAAGCGGCCATCGAATCTGTGCGCGCGCGGGAGGCGGGGCTGGCGGAGGCCGCGGCTGAGAACGCTGGCGAGGCCTATGAGGCCGTGTTCGCCGCCGATGGTCGGATGAACCGCGACAACCAGCCGACTGCACGGACGCGGGAGGCGGTTTCCGCGCTTGCGGGTTCCGGAGCCGTCCAGTTCAGTCCGCCGCAGGTGATTGAGGCCAGCGCCAACGGCGACATGGTGTTCACGCTGGGCCAGGCCCGCTGGGAGGGCGGCGCGGGCTATTATTGTCGGATCTGGGTGCTTCAGGCCGAGGGCTGGCGGATCGGCTATGACCAAATCCTGCTCCGGACCCTGGCCGAATTGGAGGCGCCAGAGTCGCCTTGATCCGGTTGACTTGAGGCGGGCCTTCCGCCAAAAGCCCCGCTTTCCCGCGCCCTGGGTCATTCCGGGGGCGGGTTATGCTGGGTGACGGGCAACCGCCAGGGCAGTCGCGATCTCGTTTGTGAGATCGCCGGTCCCCGTCAGAAGAAGAAGGCGCTCACCGCGCATGACGAAGCGTATTCAAGCCAAATACAAGTCGGACCGCCGTTTCGGCCAGAACCTCTGGGGCCGTCCGAAATCTCCAGTCAACAAGCGCCAGTACGGACCGGGCCAACACGGCCAGCGCCGCAAGGGCAAGACCTCTGACTTCGGCCTCCAGCTGGTCGCCAAGCAGAAGCTGCGCCTGTACTACGGCAACATCACCGAAAAGCAGTTCCGCAAGACCTATGAAGAAGCCGCGCGCCGCAAGGGCAACACGGCAGAAAACCTTATTGGTCTGCTCGAGAGCCGTCTCGATGCGGTGGTGTATCGTGCGAAGTTCACGCCGACCGTATTCTCGGCGCGTCAGTTCGTGAACCACGGCCATGTGAAGGTGAACGGCCGTCGCGTGACGATCCCGTCCTACCTCGTGAAGGTCGGCGACGTGATCGAAGTGCGCGACAAAGCCCGCTCGATGGCGCTGGTGCTCGAAGCTCTCCAAAGCGGTGAGCGCGAGACGCCAGATTACCTCGAAGTCGATCCGAAGGGCATGATTGCGCGCTATCAGCGCGTGCCGGTTCTGGCCGACGTGCCGTACCCGGTCCAAATGGAACCGAACCTGGTCGTCGAATACTACGCGTCGTAAGGCAGTAGACATTCCGCAATAGGCATTAGGGGCGGCGGCGCGAAAGCGCCGCCGTTTCTTTTTGCGCCGTCGCTCTTGCCTACCGCCCACTGCCCATTGCCTACTGCCCAGATGACCCATGATTGGAAAGCGATCGACGCGGCTGTGCGCGTGGAGCCCGGCGAAAAGTCGAAACTCAAAGAGCGCGACACGGTCTGTGACCATCTGTTTGCAGATCGCGACGCCGCGGAGGCGGCGCTGAAGGATTGCGCGAAGGCGATCAATGACCTGCAGGATCGGTTATGGGCGGAGCGGTCGCGGTCGCTGCTTGTGGTGCTGCAAGGGATCGACACGTCGGGCAAGGACGGCACGGTGCGCGGCGTATTCAATCAGTGCGGGCCGCTGGGGGTTTCGGTGACCGCGTTCGGCAAGCCAACCGAAGAGGAGCTTGCGCACGACTACCTCTGGCGCGTGCATGCCGCCGTGCCGAAGAAGGGCATGATCGGCGTTTTCAATCGCTCGCACTATGAGGACGTGCTGGTCGTGAAAGTGCGCGGGCTGGCGCCAAGTGAGACGATCGAGCAGCGCTACGCGCAGATCAACGCGTTCGAGAAACACCTCAGTGAAAACGGCGTCGTGATCCTCAAATTCATGTTGCACATCTCGAAAGATGAGCAACGCGAACGCTTGCAGGAGCGCCTGGACAGACCGGAGAAGAATTGGAAGTTCAATGCCGGTGACCTGGAGGATCGCAAACTCTGGGATGAGTACCAGAGCGCGTATGAGACGCTGCTGGATCGTTGTTCGACGGCGCACGCGCCGTGGCGCGTTATCCCAGCGGATAAGAAATGGCGGCGGAATGCAATGATTGCCGCCATTGTGCACGGTACGCTTGCGGATATGGCGCCGACCTATCCCCGGGTGAGTTGGAAGCCGACGGACTTTACTGTTGTTTAACTCGTCACGGGTGGTCGCGGTGCTAGGCAAAACGGATGCCCCTGCAGACCATCGTCAAGCCCGTCAGGGCCGGCTCTCGGCTTGAGATTCACATTCAAGGCGAAGCGATTCCGATTTCCTATGAATGGTCGGGCGCGGCGCCGGAGCCTCGGAATGACGATTACGCACTGCTCGGCGCCCTGAGTTACGCGATGCAGCGCGGCGGACGAGTGCACGTGCAAGGTCGCGTGGACCAGCGCTTGCTCGCAAACGCAGAGAAATTCAGTGAATTGTGGGCGGCCTACAGGCCGGATCTGTTCAAGCAGATCGAAGTGAGCGCGGACGAGGACTTGGAGCCGCGCGTCGGCGATCCGGGAGGGGCGTATGCGTTTGCGCTCTCAGGGGGCGTCGACAGCGTCTTCAGCCTGATGCGCAATTCCGAAGGTGCGGATGGTCGCACCAGCCGGAAGCCGGCGTGCGCCTTTCTCATGGAATGGAGCGATGCGCGCCACGATCCCGCGTGGGCGCCGGCGCTTCGTGGGCGCGCAGCACGTATCGCTGAGGTCATCGGCGTCTCTCATCTCGTTTGCAGGACGAATTGGCGCGAGTTTTGCCGGGATTTCGACATCGAGCACCCGCTAGGCATCCTGGCTGCCGCACATTGCCTAAACGGCGCCTATGAAGGCTGTGTGTTGGCGGCGGATCATTTCCATCGCGACGAAGTCGCGCTCGGCCCCTGGGGCAATAACCACGCCACGAACCCGCTTCTATCGTCGTCTGGCTTCGAGGCGATCAATTATGGCGGTGCGTTTGAGCGTTTGGAAAAAGTGCGTCTGCTGGCGCATCGGCCAGACTTGGTCGCCAACCTGGCGGTCTGCACGCGCCCGCGCAGTGGCGAGAATTGCGGCAGGTGTGAAAAATGTCTGCGCAGTGGGCTCGAATTGTTCGTGACATCGGGCAGCACGCTGCCCGTGACGCAACATGTGCCCAGCTTCAATGAGTTGGCGTATCGTAAGCCGCTCTCCCGATCATCGCTGATGTTCTGGCGGGGCATCATGACCAAATGGCCCGAAGGCCGGGCGGGGATGAGCAAGCTCGGTCTTGCGTTTCTGATCGCGCGATCAGAATTGCAGCATTCCCTCGTTCTCAGGACGCTCCAGTCAGTCGAGCGGAGAATTGGCCGGTCGACACGGAGTCTGCGCGGCAAGGACGCATCGCTTCGGGCGGACAGACTCCGGGCCACCGCGCCGCAGGCAGGCGTCGCACCGCTTCACCACGCCTAGCCTGGATCACTTGCCGGGCAACGAGGGCGGCGCGCTATCGGCGTCGCGGATGATGCCGAGGGAAATCACGCGCTTCAGTGCATCCTCTGGCGGCAGGGTGATCGGCTTCAGTGCTGTGCGCGGCAGGTAGAGCAAGAAGCCGGAGGTTGGGATCGGCGCTTGCGGGACATACACGGCGACGAGGTCTTGGCCGATGTCGGCGGCGACCTCGGTGGTGTCTTCATTGGTGATGAAGCCGAGCGCATATGAGCCCGGCATCGGGAATTCGACCAGCACCGCTTGTTTGAACGAGGTGCGTTCCGGCGCTGCGACTTGCTTGAACACTTGCTTTGCGCCGCCATAGATCGAGCGCACGAGCGGCAGATTGGCGATGGCTTTATCGGCGGCGCCGACGCTCCAGCGGCCAATGAAATTGCTGGCGAGCGCACCGACGAGTGTCAGCGCCGTAAGTGCAAGCAGAAGGCCGCCGCCCGGGAAGGTCTTTAGGAAAGCGAGTTGGTCGGGAACGAGCGGCTCGACGTTGTTGTCGATGAAGGTCACGACCATCCAGATCACCCAAATCGTGATCACGAACGGGAGAACGACGGCGACGCCAGCGAGGAAGGAATTTCGCAGCCAGGCAAGAAAATCAAAGCGTTGCTGCGGCGCGGGAGAGTCCATGTTGTGCATGTAGGGCGCCGCGGCGCGCGGGGCTAGCGGGACTGTGCAAGCCTTCCTACCTCTCTGACCATGTTCAGTCGCAAGCGCTCTGATTTTGTCTCGGCGCCGCCGGCGCGAGGCCCGCGAGACAGTTTTTCCGAAACCATCATCCGGGTGGTCGACGATATTGGGCCCGCGGTCATCAGTGTTCGGCGCACGAGCCGTGCGCGCGACTTGTATGATGGCGCGGGCTCCGGTGTAATCATCTCCCCGGACGGTTATGCGCTGACGAACAATCATGTGGTCCGCGGGGCGGGCCGTGTCGAGGGCGTGTTGCACGACGGCAGCGTCGCGCCGGCGGAGATTGTCGGGACTGACCCGGATACCGATCTTGCGCTGTTGCGCTTGAGCGGGCGGGGGCATCACACGGCGGAGCTTGGCGATAGCGATGCGTTGCGGGTCGGCGAGCTTTCAATTGCCATCGGCAACCCGCTTGGACTGCAGGCGACGGTGACAGTCGGCGTGATTTCGGCGCTGCGCCGAACCTTGCGAGGTGAAAGTGGACGTCTGATCGAGGATGTCATCCAGACGGATGCGGCGCTCAATCCCGGTAATTCCGGCGGTGCGTTGGTGGATGCGCGCGGCGCGGTTGTCGGGATCAACACGGCGATCATCGGCGGTGCGCAGGGCATTTGCTTTGCTGTGCCGAGCAATACGGCGAAATCAATCATTCCCGACCTGATGCGCGATGGGCGGGTGACGCGCGGGTGGTTTGGCATCGCCGGCCAATCGCAAGAATTATCGCGCGCGCTGGTGCGGCGCTTGGGCTTGGGCGTTGAGGGCGGCGTGTTGGTGGTTGCGGTCAGTCCAGGCGGCCCCGCCGAAGCCGCGGGCCTCCGCGTAGGCGACGTGGTGTTGAAGCTTGAAGGGTTTGCAACGCCCACCGTGGATGCGGTGCACAAGCTGCTGACGCGTGAGCGCATCGGCAAACGCGTCGCGCTGGAGGTGTTGCGCGACGGGGCGCTGGTCAAGCTCGATCTTGCTGTAACGGCGCGGCCGGAGAAGACCGTCGCTTAGGACGCGACGCCGAGCTTCTCGTCGAAGAGCGCGCGTAGTTCGCCGGTCTGGAACATCTCTCGGACGATGTCGCAGCCGCCGACGAATTCGCCCTTCACGTAGAGCTGCGGAATGGTCGGCCAGTTGGCGAAATCCTTCACGCCTTGGCGAATGTCGTCGTCGGCAAGCACGTTCACGTCGACATAGTCGACGCCCATGTGATCGAGGATGCGGACGACTTGATTGGAGAAGCCGCACGCTGGTTGATCGGCCGTGCCTTTCATGAAGAGCACGACGTCATGGTCGGCAACAGTCTGGCGGATGGTGTCGAGGGCGTCGGTCATAAGAACTCCTGGCGCGGAGGTAAGGCTGCGCGGGGTGGGCATCAAGCCTTCGGCGCGGTGTCCAGGGCAAGCGCGTGAAGCTCACCACCCATCCTGCCCTTGAGGGCGGCATAGACCATCTGGTGCTGAGCGACACGGGATTTGCCGGCGAAGGCGCCGGAACGGATGATCGCGCGATAGTGATCGCCGTCGCCGGCAAGGTCCTCAACGGTGATTTCGGCGTCTGGAAAGCCCTCCCGCAAGAGGGCCTCCAGTTCGTGGGCGGCCATGGCCATTGGCGGTAATCTCCTGACTTTGTGCTGCTTTAGCAGATATTTCCGCTCAAAAGCGCGGCAAAGCCCAGAATGGGACGGTTCGTTTCGGGAACACGTGACGTTCACGAAAGTTTTGGTTGCCGAGCTTGGCGCGCTCGGTGCATCAGGCGGAGGCTTGGGGGAGGGCGTTCTAAGAAGATCGCCCACTGCGTGGAGGACGTTGACAAGGGCGCCATTTCCGAAAATTTAGGCGCCGGCGTCGTCAGCCGCCTGGGAGTACAGACCGCGAAAAGCGGCGGCCCGGACCGGTTATGGTGGGAGGAAGCGCATCGAACCCCGTTTTCGAGGGGCCTGATCGCGACCTTCGCCAAACACGCAAAACCAAACCGGGGTGGGACGGGACGCGGCGCTTCTGCTGTGTACGGCCCGCCGAGATCAGATTTCAGGGCAGGCAAAAGGGCAGATTATGACGTTGATGAATTCCTTGCTGACGTTCGCGCAGCAGAGCGCCGCTCCGGCGGCTGAAGGCGCGACTCCCGCGCCGGCGCCGGTCCCGGCCGCTCCGACCTCAGCGGCGGAACTTGAAGAAGCCAAGCAACGTGGCGCCGAGGCGGCCGCTGAAGCCGCGGGCCAGCAAGAAGTGTCGATGATGGAACTGCTTCAACACCTCAACGGTGTTGAAATGGGCGTCATGGTGATCCTCGGCCTCTGCGCGATCTATGCCGTCGCGCTGCTGTTCGAGAAGATTTACGTCATGCGCAAGGCTTCCGGCCAAACGAAAGAATTCCTCGCCGCGTTCCGCAAGGCGAACTCGGTGGAAGAGGCTGAAGCCATCGTCCGCAAGCTGCCGAACTCGGGCATCAAGTCGATGTTTGACGCTGGCATGGCGGAAGTCCGCCGCACGCAAGACCTCGGCCTCTACACGATGCGCGATGCGCGCGATCACACCATGCAGCGCGTCAGCGCCGCGATGGCGACGCGCCAAAACGAGCACCTGGACGACCTCGGCTCGTCGATGACCTTCCTCGCGTCGATCGGCGCCAACGCGCCGTTTATCGGTCTGTTCGGTACGGTGTGGGGCATCATGGTGGCCTTCGTCGGCATCGCTAAGACCCAAACCACGTCGCTGGCCGTCGTCGCCCCGGGTATCGCCGGCGCGCTGCTCGCCACCGCCGCTGGTCTGGCCGCCGCTATCCCGGCCGTGCTCATCTACAACTTCGCCGCCAAGCAAATCTCCAAGCAAGGTACGAAGCTCGACGACTTCGCGTCCGAGTTCATCGCGCTGGTTTCGCGCGACATGGACCGCCGCGCTGGTTGAGCTTTAACCGAGCATTGGAGGACCCCCAATGGCGGGTAAAGTAGGAGGAGGTGGCAGCGGCAAAGGGCTGGATGTCAACGCGGATCCCAACGTGATCCCGTTCATCGACATCATGCTCGTGCTGCTGATCATCTTCATGATCGCCGCGCCGATTTCGAGCGTGGATATTCAAGTGGAAATGCCAGAGGCGCGCATTATGCCGTCTCAGCGTCCGCCGCGTCCGACCTGGATTTCGGTGAACGAGGATGCTGCCGGCTTGCACGTGTACGTGATGAACGATGAGGTCAACATCAACGATCTCGGCGAACGCACGTATGAAGCGGTTCAGGCGAACACCCCGACCATCGCCGGCAACGATGATGAGATTCGGGATCAGCGCATCTACATCCGTGCTGACGGAACTCTCGCGTATCGCAATGTGGTGCGCGTGATGAACCGGCTCCAGGACAAGGGCTTCACCAAGATCGGCCTCGTCGCCGAAGATCGGCGGAGGTAGGTCATGGGAGCCAAAGTAGGTGGTAACAAGGGTGGCCCGGTTTCCGAGCCGAACGTCATCCCGTTCATCGACATTCTGCTCGTGCTGCTGATCATCTTCATGGTGACGGCGCCGATTCCGACCGTCGATATTCGCGTTGATTTGCCGCCCCCGAATCCGGTGCCGATCAGACTCCAGGGTTTGAACCCGACGGTCGTGGGCATTCGCGAGGGCGCGGCCGGCATGGAAGTCTTCGTGGACGAACAGGTCGTGCAGATGTCGCAACTCGGCGACGTCACGCTGGAGCATGCGATCCGCAATAATCCGGCCCTGAATATTCAGGACATTTATGCGGAAGCACGCATCTTTGTGCGCGCCGATCAGAGCACTGCGTATGGCAACGTTGTCGACGTGATGAGTCAGCTTCAAGAAGCTGGGTTCGTCAAAGTGGGCATCTTCGCCGAACTGGCAAGCGAGGGGTAAGACTATGGTGCCTCTTCGTTTAGCCTCGCTCGGCCTTGCCGCGCTGATCTGCATCACGTTGGTGTGGATGGCCGTGAACCAGAAGTTCTCGGCGATCACGGACCTTTTTGAAGAACAGGACGCCGTGAAGGTGGAAATTGAGGAGGAGGAAAAGCCGCCTCCACCTCCGCCTCCGCCGCCGGATCGTCCGCCGCCGCCTCCGCCGCCTGAGCAGCGCGTGCCGCCGCCGGATCTGTCTGCGCCTCCGACGCCGACGCCGATCCCGGTCGCGGTCGACCCGCCGCCAGCGCCGCCGACGCCGTCGGTCATCACCAACGCGGTGTTCACCGAGCAACCGGACGCGCGTGACTTCGCCCGCTACTATCCTGAGCGTGCTCAGGAGCGTGGTCAGGAAGGTCGCGCCACCGTCGAGTGTATTGTGGGCGCGGACGGTCGTCTGTCGTGCACGATCACCAGCGAGGATCCGCCTGGCTGGGGCTTCGGTGAAGCCACCCTGCGCGTGTCGCGCCACTTCCGGGTCGCTCCGGCGACGCGGGATGGTCAGCCCACTTCGGGGGGCCGCATTCGTCGAACGATCCGGTGGGTGTTGCCAGACTGATCTCGACAGGAAGTTGAACGGGGCCGTCGGAGCGATCCGGCGGCCCTTTTTCTTGCCGGCTTTCCGGCTTAGGCCGCGTGATTGTGGCTCATTGGCGAACACGTTTGACGGCGCTGGCGGGGGCGACGCTGCTCGTCGCCGCCGTCCTGGTCGCCGTGTTCAGCGCGCGCTTCGTGATGATGCGCGATGCGACATCGGATGTTGCGCCGGTCGTAAGTGAGATCGTGCGTGCAGGGAGCGACGTCCCGACGCTCGAGCCGCCGCCGCGCCGTGAGGAGCCGCGTGTGACGCCAACGCCCGAAAGGGTAGCGCCGCCGCAACCCGGACCACCTGCACCGGCGCAAGCTGAAGCGGAGCTGCTGATTGTCGATCCGATCTGGATCGCGCGACCGTCCAATCCGGAGCGCTTCTATCCACGCGGCGCGTTCATGCGCGGCATTGAGGGGCGCGTAGAACTCGATTGCCTCGTTGAGATCGATGGTCGGCTTTCCTGCGAAGTCGCAAGCGAGAATCCTGGCGATCAAGGATTTGGGGAGGCCGCGCTTGCGTTGGCGCGCGCGCACGTGATGCAGCCGGCGATGCGCGATGGCGCGCCGGTGCGCGGGCGATATCGGATGGTCGTGCCGTTCTCAACGCGCTGATCCCGGAAGCGTGATCAAGATCGCGCGCGTGTGAATTGGGATGCATCGCAACTCGTGGGAGCCTTCGCGATGGACGCTGCGCGTAGACGCGGCGCATGGGAGGCAAACATGGCGATCGCCACACTACCGCGTGCGCGTGCGCGGCGCATGAGTCCGGCTGCGGAGCCGAATGTCATTCCCTTCATCGACGTGCTGCTGGTGCTGCTGATTATCTTCATGGTGACGGCGCCGAAACCCACAACGGACTTGCGTCTTGATCTGCCGAGCAGCGGGCGGTCCGTTCCGCTCGATATCGCGCCCACGATCGTCGACATTGCGCCTAATGCGGATGGCGGCGCGCGCTTGCTCCTCGATGGATATGAAGTGGCGTGGGATGAGCTCAACGACGCTATTCTGCGGCATGTTTCAACGCAGAGAGACGATCTAGGCGAAGGCGCGATACGCGCGGAAGCGCGCGTCTTCGTGCGCGCTGATCTCGAGATCTCGTATGCGCACGTCGTCGCTGTTATTGACCAATTGCAGAATGACGGCTTCGAGAGGGTAGGTGTGTTTGCGCAGTTGGCGGACTGAAGCACGCGCATGTGATCGCGTTCTCGCGCCTGTGAATTGAGTGTGGCGCGTAGGCGAGTGAGCCTCTTACGGACGTCGGCGTTTCGATCGGCGCATATAAGGGAGGCAATCATGGAGCATGCAATGGGCGTGCGCGCGACCTCGTTCGCCGCCGCAGCTGGGGTGATGAGCGTCGCTGCGATCGCGGCCCTCACCGCGACCTTCTCGAATTTCATCCTGCCCATGCCGCCGGCGCCGGCGCCGATCGACATGATGCCGCCGATCGAACCGCCGGCACCGCCGCCGGTCACGCCTCAAACACAGGCCGCGCCGCCGGTGGACGCGCCGTTCGCGCCCACTGACATGACGTATGACGAGATGGTGCGTGTCGAGGAGATATCGACCGAGCCAGTGGTCGGCGGACCCAATCTCGGCCCGCCAATGATTTCCGATCCGCATTGGACGCGCCGGCCGCGCGATCTCGCGCGCTATTATCCCCGCCGGGCGATGGAGCGCGGGGTGGAGGGCCAAGTGGTGCTTGATTGTCTGGTCGCCACGACGGGGAGGCTCAGCTGCGTAGTCGTTTCCGAAACACCCCAGAATTGGGGTTTTGCCGAAGCGGCGCTTCGCATATCGCGCGACTACCAGATGGTCCCCGCGACCCGCAACGGAGAGCCGGTCGTGGGTCGGTATCGGATGGTCGCGCCTTTCCGTTTGGAATGAGCTTTTCGTGACCGCATTTTGGCCGCGTTTGGCTCGCACATGCGGCGCGCGAGGGCTATAGAAGGCGATCCTTCAATGGAGAGGTTTGGTATGAAGTTTCTGATCGGCGCCGCTGCCGCCACTCTGCTCATGGCGTCGCCCGCCCTCGCGCAAACGCCGGACTTGCCGGAAAGCTGCACTGGCTTTGCCGCCCCGCCAACCCTGCCGGATGGCGCGACGGCTGATCGCGATGCGATCACGGGCGCTGATGCGCAATTCCGCGAATGGCATGGCGCCGGCACGACAAAGCTTGGCCAGTGTCGCTCGGAAGTCGAAGCAGCGCGTGCGCGCGTTGCGGCGATGGAAGCGGCGTACAACGCGGCCGTGGCGCAATTGAACGGCACACGCGATGCCTGGGTTGTGGAAGTGGAAGAATTTAACGCCCGCGCCCCGCGTACGGTGCGTGGTCGCTAAGCGATCTTGAAGCGCCAAAGCGGCGTCATTATAGCTAACGCGATCGCGGCGAGCGCTAGTCCCGCGCCTGGGATGAGCGCCGCCGCACGCGAACCGAACTCCGCGGCGGCGAAGCCAACGGCAATCGAGCCAATCGGCGCTCCGCCCATGAACCCCATCGAGTACACTGCCAAGACGCGCCCCAGATAGCGCGGGTCAGCAGCGCCCTGTGTGATGGTGCGGCTGGTCGAGATAGCGATTCCAGCGGCAAAGCCCCAGAGGGCGACGACCAACGCGAATACGTAAAATGGTTTGTCGAATCCGAAGCTCGCTAACGAGAGCGCGCTGATAATGTGGGAGATCAGCATCGCTTGTCCCGGACGCTTCAGTGGCTTCAGGCGGCTCAGCAGCACGGCGGACACGAACGACGCGCCCCAAAAACAGGCGAAGAGAAGCCCTAGCCGGGCCTGCTGCGTTTGCGCGTCGCCGCCATAGGCGTCGCGAACGATCAGCGGGAATAACACTTGAAACGACCCGACGACGAAGATGCCGACATAAGCGGCGGAAATCAGCATCGAGGACATGATCGGATTCCGGAAGGCGTAGCTCAGGCCTTCGCGGACGTCGTTCAGTGCGCCCGTTAAAGAGCGTTCGTGTCCGGTTGGTTTTGGCGCCCGCAGGGCAAGAGAGAGCGCCGCGCCGGCGATTAATATGACAGCCTGCAATGCGATGAAGGGGGCAGGCGACGCGCCCGCGAAGCGCGCAACCAGGATGCCCGCGATCTGCGCCCCGATTTGCACGGCCGTGGTGGTGGCAGCCGCAGTGGCGATCGGCGTATGGCGGCCGCGCTCCGCCTCGCGCGCGATGACGCCGTTGAGTGCGGCATCACGCACCGGCATCATGAATGCCGCGCATCCGCCAACCAAAATCGCGTAGCCAATGAGAATGGGGTAGTTGAGCGCGCCTTGCGCCACGATGGCGCTGAGCGCGATGGACGCGAAAGCGAAGATGAGATGCAGCTGGGCGAGTGTCCGCCCGGCCTTCGCGCGTTCAGCTAGGAGACCGCCGAACAACAGCAAGCAAAACATTGGCGCCGAGAGAGCGGATTGCGCGATGCCCAGGCCTTCGGGCGTTGCGCCAAGATAGAAGGCGACCAGTGACGGGAACAGAACGAACTGCATCCCGAAAGCGAAGAAGTAGAGCCCGACAAGCGTGTAATAGACTGCGAGCTCCGGCACGCCGCCGGAGGCTCGGTTTTGGTCGTGACCGCCCGCTGGATCCATCCAGACTGCAATAAGCGCGGGGGCTCACCCACGTCCAGCGCCTGCGCGTGCGTTAACGGGCGGTTAGCGGCGCGCGTGCTGACTCCGGATGTTATGCCTGCCGCGAATCAGCCCCGGTCGGAACTCTCCGGCGTGCTGCCGCCGCTCGAACTGAGCGAGCCGCAGACGCCGAAGGCGCGCCTGGCGCTGTTAACGCGCCTGTGCGAGCTGGTGTCGTGGCCAGAAAGTCGGATTCCGGCCTATGAACGCCAATTGGCGGCGGACATTCTCGTTGGTCTGTTGCGCACCGCGAACCTGGAGATGCGCCAGCGCTGCGCGCAAGGCCTGGTGCGTATCGCAGACGCGCCAAAAGCGCTGCTCCGCTATCTTGCGCGCGATGAGATCAGCGTCGCCGGGCCACTCCTTGAAGGCGGCGTGGGTTTCGATGATTCTGACCTGATCGCCACGATCCGCGCCGGCATCGCTGCGCACTGGGCAGCCATTGCGCGCCGGCGTGGTCTCACTGAATCGGTTACGGACGCGCTCATTCAGACGGGCGATGTGGCGGTCATAGAGGCAGTGCTGCGAAATCAGTACACAAAGCTCTCGATGCAAGGCGTGGACGTGATCGTCGCGCGCTCGCGTCAAGCCGCAAGTTTGCCGAAACTACTCGTCGCCCGAACAGAATTAAGGCCCACACAGGCCTTGGTGTTGTTCTGGTGGTCTAATTTCGAAGCTCGCGTGCAGATTCTGCGGCGCTTCGCCGTCGACCGCAGCGCCCTGATCGTTGAGCTTGGCGATGTCTTTAAAATGGCCGCGGCCGAAGGCTGGGCGGACGCCGATACACGCAAGGCGCTGCAGGTGGTCGAGCGGCGCCAGCGCAATCGCGCGGCCGCGGCGCAAAGCCCTTATGGTTCGCTCGAAGGCGCGCTCGCCGCTGCCGAGCATGGGCTCGACCGTCACCTGTTGCATGAGATCGCACACCTCGCCGGCATAAAGCCGACGACAGCGCAGCAAATATTTACCGACCCGGGCGGCGAGGCGATTGGCGTGCTCTGCAAAGCGGTCGGCCTGAAGCGTCCGCTGTTCCTCGCGCTCTGGCGCGCGCTGCGGCGACCTTATGGCGACCCCGAAACGACCGACAACCCGTTGGGCCGCGCGGCATACGTGTATGACACTTTGGCAACCGCCAAGGCGCAGACCGTTGTGCGGTATTGGAATTGGTCGTTCACGGCCGATGCGATGGATCTACAGCGTTTGGCCTTCGATGATGACGCGCTGGAGCTGCCGCTCGCGCGGCGCAACGCCGCGTTGCTGCTGAGCCGCAACGGCTGATCCGCCACAGGTCAACAACTGGCGAATCCGTCGCCCAGCGGCTAATCGTTTGAGCCTTCGCGCCGGCGGCGCAGGGAGGCTCAACGTGCTTCACGCCGCGTCCATGCTGACGGGTCTGTGGATAATCTGGCTGCTTGTGGCGGGCGGCTGGCGCACCAACGCGGATCTCGCGATCTCGGTGGCGGCGGCGCTTGCGTGTCTGCTGTTCGCCTGGCGCGCCGGCGGAGTCAGCGGTGCGATATCGAGACTCCCCGCAGCGCTGACGCGCGCTGCCTCGCGCATGGGCGCGGTGCTTGGCGGCGCGTTGGCGACACTCCGCGCCGCGATCGCCGCGGATGTCACGCTCAATCCCGCACTCGTGCGCGTGAAATCGCGAGCGCGGGCGCAAGAAGAGCGCGCTGCGTTTGGCGCGATGATCAGCGCAACGCCAGGTATGGCCGTCGTTGACGCCGATCCCGACGGATTACTGGTGCACGTGCTGAATGAAGACGCGGTCGATGCGGATGATCTCGGCCGCCTTGAGGCGCGGGTCATCGGCCGGCGCGGCGGCGACCGCGAATGATGGGGCTGATCGCAATCCTTGGCGCCGCCATTGCGCTGGTGATGACGCTGATGCGGTTCGTCTCGGGCCCATCCTTGTATGATCGCGCCATGTGCGCGGCGCTGGCCTTGATCGAGATTGCGCTGATCTGCGCCGGCGCAGCGGTGTTCCTGGAGGCGCCCCTGATCATGGACGCGGCATTGGCGCTCGTGTTCGTCGCGGTGACGGTGAGCGTCGCGGTGTTGAAATTCTTCCGCGCGCGGACGTTCCAACCGCCGCTAGTGCGGGCCGGAGATGACAGCTGATGGCGGCGATATTTGAAGCGGCGCGGCTCGGCCTCGGCGGCTTGGCTGTTACTGTCGGTCTCCTTTTCATGCTCGGCGGCGCGATCGGTGTGCTGCGCTTTCCAGATATTTATACGCGTCTGCACGGCGCGACCGTCGCGAATCCGCTTGGTGCGGTGCTTGTCGTGATTGGATTGACGGTCAGCGCGCCGACCGTCGGTCTCGCGATCAAGCTGGCCCTAATGGGCGCTTTGTTGGCGGCGCTTGGGCCGCTCTGGTCGCATGTGTTTGCGAGCGCTGCGCACGCGGGCGGGTTGGCGCCGATCACCGGGAAATACATTGCGCCGCGACCCGGTTCGGGCGTGTCGACAGGTGATGTCTCGTGATCGAGATCGCGCCATGGATTGCGCTCGCATTTTTTGCGGCCGCGTTCGCCGCCGGTATCGGCGCGGTGCTGTCGCGTGCGCTATTCGTCACGTGCATGTATCTCGTCGCGTGCGGCGCGCTGGCCGCGGGAGCGATGGCGTTGCTTGGGAATGGCGGCGCAGCTCTGGTTACGGTGCTGCTTTTCGCCGGCCTCGCTCCGATCATGCTGCTGGCGCTTGTATTGCTTAGCTCGCGAACGACCAAGGTGCAGCGCCGCGCGCGACCCTGGTTGAGCATTGGCGCGGCTGCTGCGGTCGCACTCGCCGTATTGTGGGCGACGCCGGAAATTGGCGTTGGCGGCCAGCGATCGGAGGAAACAACGGACGCGCTCGGCGCCTGGCTGGCGCCCCTCGTTTTCGTTACGGCGATCGCATTCATCGCATTGCTTGGCTATGGCGAGCGTGGCGCGCTGCAGCGCCCGCAAAGTGCGGACGCGGAGCCATGAAGCCCGGCGCCTTCATCATGGTCGCCGCGACGGCGCGGCTGTACGGGCCGTTGATCGTGCTCTTCGCCTTGAGCTTGCTGGCGGGATCGCCCTCAGGCACAGGCGTTGGCTTTGTCGCGGGCCTGGTCTTTGCCTTGGCCTTGACGCTTCACGCGCTGGTGTTCGGCGCGGCCGCCGCCCGGCGCGCGTTCCCACCCTGGTTGTGCCGGGTGCTGATGACACTGGGCCTCGCGACAGCATGCGCTGGCGTTGGCTTGCCGGGGCTTGTGGTCGCGCCGCGCCTGGTGGAGGCGGGCTTGTTTGCGATTACGGTCGGCGGATTGACGCTGATGATTGTGTCGTTGTTCGGCCGAGCGCCGACGTTGCGGGAAGGCGAATGGTGACGCTTGATCCCCTCGTCGCGCGGCTTCTGCTCGCCGTTGCTGTCGCCCTGCTGATGTTGGGTGCGGTGACGGCGTGGACATCCGCCAATGTGATCAAGCGGGTGGTGGGTGTCGTGTTGGCCTGTCTTGGCGCGCTGGGCGGGCTTGCAGCGCTTGGCGCACCTCACGCCGTGCTCGTGTTGGGGGCGGGCGCCGCATTGGCCCAGCTTGCCATGGGCGTCGCGCTGGCTGTTCGGCTGCAGGAGGCTTATGGCGGCGTTGAGGCTGCGGAGTTCGATCAGGCTGATGACGTCGACGAGCCTGCGGAGCCGAAGGCGTGATTGCACAATATCTGGCACTCGCGCAGCTGCATGCGCCTTTGTTGACGATGCTCATACCGCTGTGCGGCGCAGCCTTGGCGATATTGCTGCCCAGCCGTGCGGCATGGGCGGTCGCGGCAACGGCGGCGTTGGCTGCGGCGTTGGTGGCGGTGGACGCCGCGCTGCGATCGTTGCTGCCGGCGGAGCCGCTGACCGCGACGATCGAAGGCGTCATGCTCTATGCGGACGGCATCGCGATTTACACGGCGGCGTTGCTAGCTGTGGCGCTCGCCTTGGTCGTCGTCGGCGCGGGCGCCTTCTTGCGCGATTTCCCGGCCCCGATTGCGTCGACCGCGCTCGCTCTCAGCCTGTGCGCTGGCGGCGGGTGGATTGGCGCGCTATTCGCCCGCGATCTGTTGGGGATTTTTGCGGCCGTTGAATTCGCGTGGCTCGCAACAGTCGGCCTGCTTGCCTTGTCCGCCGAGCGGGGCGCGCTGAACGGCGCTTCCCGCATGTTTGTCGCTGGCGGCGTATCTTCGGCCATGTTCCTGCTGGGCCTGGGCCTTGTGCATCACGGCGTTGGCGCGACTGATCTCGCGGTCTTGCCCATGACGCAGATAGAGGCGCCGAGGCTGGCGGCGGCGGGAATTGGGCTGGTGCTTTTGTCGGTCGCGTTGAAAGCGGGTGTGGCGCCGTTGAATTTCTGGATCGGCGCTGCATACGGGCGCGCCTCGCGCCTTTCTGTTCTAGTGCTTGGCGGGATCGGGGCGATTGGCGCGCTTTGCGTGGTGGTGCGCTTGGCGTCGTTCGCGCTGCCTGCTCCTGCAATCGGGGAAGGCGTCTCGATCACGCTGGCGATGCTCGGCGCGTCGAGCGTCGTGATCGGATCGGTGCAGGCCGTCGGCGCGCGCAATGTGCTGCGCTTGGCCGCCTACGCGGGAAGCGCCCAAGCGGGCGTAGCGCTGCTTTGCGCCGCGCTGGGCTCGCCGGCGGGGTTTGCCGCAGCGGTGGTGCAGACACTTGCGATGTTGGTCACGACGCTGGCGTTGCTCGGCGGCGTGGCGTTCGGCGCGGGCGGCGCTGCAAAGCTTGAGGCGCTGGACGGATTGGGTCGGCGGTCGCCGCTGGCGAGCGCGGCGATCACCGCAAGCGCGATCAGTCTGATGGGGGCGCCGCTGACAATCGGCTTCCTGGGTCGGTGGCGGCTCGTGGAGGCTGGCGTCGGCGCTGGGTGGTGGTGGGCGGCTGGCGCGGTGATCGTCACTTCGTTGGCGGGCGTTTTCTATGGGGGTCGGCTGGTTGAGCGGGTGTATTTCCGCCGTGTGAGCGGCGCGGTCCAAACCGCGAGTGAAATATGGCGCTTCGCCGGCGCGCCGCTGCTGATTGCTTCCGTGTGCGCCACTGTGCTGGGCCTCGCGCCAGACTGGTTGCTGCGCGCGGCCGATGGCGCGGCGGCCTTGATGGCGGGCGCACCATGACGGCCGAGCTTGCCCTGTTCATCGTGTTGGTCGCGCCGGTCGCGCAGGCGCTGCTGGTGATCGCGCTGGCGCGGCCGCCCGGGCTGCGCGACGTGGCGCACATCGCCGGCGCGCTCACAACGGCGCTCGCGGCGCTGTATCTGGTTGGTGTTGTCGCCGACGGCGGCGGGGCGCGGATCGTGTTGGCGCGGCCATTGCCGCAAGTCGACTTGGCGTTCGTGGTCGAGCCCCTCGGTGCGCTGATGGCGGCGACGCTTGCTTTGCTTGGCGTGCTGCACGCGGCGCATTCGGCTGGCGTCGTACGTGCGACGCACGAAAGATCGCCTGCACGCTTGATGGCGTTCATGGCGCTCGCGGCCGCGGCGACGATGGCGATCGCATTCTCCGCTAATCTCTTCACCTTTTTCGTCGCGTACCAGGCGCTCATCTTGGCTGTGTTTCCGTTGGTGGCGCATCGCGGCGATGAGGGCGCACGTAAGGCCGCTCGCGATTTTCTCGCGACTTTGCTGACCGCCTCTGTCGGTCTGTTCCTGCCCGCGATGGTGTGGACCTACGCACTGGCGGGAGCATTGGAATTTCAGGCAGGCGGGATGTTGGCCGGGCGCGTCGATGCGGTGACCGCCAATATCTTGCTCGTGCTCTATGTGCTGGGGCTCGCGATGGCGGCGACGCCGCCACTGCACCGCTGGCTCGCGGCGTCAAGCAGCGCCCCTTACCCCGCGCTGGTGTCCATCCAGGCGCTCGCGGTGCTGCCCGCCGGTGCGATAGGCGTGTTGAAGATCGGTGCGTTCGTGTTCGGGCCAGCCTTGCATGAAGCGCAGAGCGCGACGCGCGCGCTGATCGTGCTTGTTGGCGTGGGGATGTGCGCGGCAGCGCTGATCGCGCTGTCGCGACAGGACATTCGTGAGCGTCTGGCCTATTCGGCGATGGCGCAGGTGTTGGCGGTGACGATGGGCACATTGCTGGCGCTTCCAGCCGGGCTGTTCGCCGCGGCATTGCAGGTGGTCGCGTTTGCGTGCGCCTCCGCGACGCTGATGATGGCGGCGGGCACGACGGCGGCGGTGACTGCGCGTGAGAAAGTGGCGGACTATGCTGGGCTTGGGCGTGTGATGCCGTGGACCTTCGCGGGATTTGCCATTGCCTCAGCAAGCATGATCGGTCTGCCGCCGTTCGCCGGCGCTTGGGCCAAGCTCTGGTTGATCACGGCCTCAGCTGGTGCGGGGTTGATATGGGCGGCGGCGTTGGCTGGCATTGCGGCGATCTTGACCTTCACCCATCTCGGACCGCTGGCCGCCCACGCGCTGGCGGCGCGGGCGCCCACCGACGCATTCAAACGTCCAGACGGCGCCTCAATCCTACTTGCAGCGCCAGTCGTGCTGGGCGCGGCGGCCACACTTCTGCTTCTTCTGCTTGCCGACCCATTGGCCTCATTCCTGTCACCGATTTGGACGCCCGCATCATGACGAGAACCCCGCGCGCACCGTCTCAGGGCGGGCTGCTTGGCGTTGCGACGCTGGTCTGCGGCGTGGCGGCCATCACCGGTCTGGCCTTCGACTTTTCTCTGCGCGGATTTGGCGGCTTTTGGGTGGGCGCTCAGTCGGGCGGCGCGGCGGCCATTGGCGCAAGTGCGGCAATATTCGTCGTGCTCGCGGCGCGCAGCGCCCGTTGGCTGCTGGCGCGAAAGACCTCGCCTGTTGTTGCCGAGCAGAAGGGGGGCGAAGCCGATGCTGACGCTCTCACTTAATCCTGGGTTTGTGCCGATCTTGGCGGCGCTCTTGTTGCTGGCCGCGCCGCGCGGGTTGCGTGCGCCGACAATGGCGGCGGCAGCGATCGGCGCGCTGTGGCTTTTGCTGGATCACGAGTTTGGCGCGGCGGCCGCGATGGCGCAGATGGGGCTGCCGGTCGTGCTGCTCAATCTTGACGCCCTCAATCGCATCTTCGGTATCGCGCTGCTTATCGCTCTTATCCCGATTTCGATCTACGCGAGCGCGCGGCCTAATCGCTACGAGGATAGCGCAATCCTATTGATGTTTGGCGGTGCAGTGTCGGCGCTGTTCGTAGGCGATCTGATCAGCTTCGTGGCGGCCGCGTCCTTGGCGGGCCTCGCAGCCTCATGGGTGGTGTTTTGCTCCCCGCTGGAGGACGCCAGCCGATCAGGCGCGCGCCTGCTCATCTGGCACGGCCTGGAAGGCATGTTGTACCTTGTGGGCGTGGCGCTGCATTTGTCGGCAGGCGCCGAGGCCTCCGTGTTCGCGCGCATGGAAATCGCGAGCCTCGGCGGTGCGTTCATCTTCGCAGCCTTGTTGATCCGGGTCGGCGCGCCGATGGCGCATGTTTGGTTGAAGGATGTCGTGGCGCACGCCTCGCCAGTCGGCTCCGCGGCGCTGTCGGCCACGACGACAATGCTTGGCGTCTACGCGCTCGCGCGGTTGTTTCCGGCTGAGCCGGTGTTGATGTTTATCGGCGCGGGCATGATCGTCATCGGCGCATTCTACCTCGCCGCGGAAGATGATCTGCGCCGCGCCGGCGCTTACGCGCTGACGGCGCAGACTGGCATATGCGTCGCGCTGATTGGCTACGGGTCGCCGTTGGCGATGGCGGCCGCGGAGGGCGCGTCGTTTGCGGCGATCTTGGCCTTTGTGGCCTATCAGGCCACGCTCGGCGGCATCGTCGATCGGACCGGCGCTGCGCGTATCTCCGGGTTTGTGGGGCTCTCGCGGGCCATGCCGTTCACTTCCTTTCTATTGCTCGGAGCTGGTCTGGCCGTTGCCGCCGTGCCGGGCTTTGCGCTCTACGCGACGCATGCAGTTGCGCTGGAAGCTTTCGCGCAGTGGGAAACGATCTGGTTGTGGGCGATGACCGCATTCGTGCCGGGAGTGACCTTTGTTTGCTTGGCGCTGCGGCCGGCGCTGTCAATCTACCGCCCATTGCCGCGACCGATGCGCATGAACGAGGCGCCGTTTCCAATGTTGCTGGGCGCGGGGCTGGCGACGTTCTTCTGTCTGTCGGTCGGCATGGCGCCGCGTTGGCTCTACGATCTCATGCCCGCGCAATTGTCGTTCCAGCCGTTTGAACTCGACCGTCTTGCCCCGCAATTGCAACTGCTTGGTGTGGCGGGGCTCGTGGCGATCGGGTTTCGCGTTACCGCCGTGATGCCACGCGATCTTCCGATCCAGTTGTTGGACATCGATGCCCTTTATCGTGGGCCGTTGGCGAGCGCGGGGCGTTGGGCAGGCGTGCTTTTGTTGCGCGTGTACGGAGGTTGGCAGGATCTGTCGCGGCGCGCGGCTAGAGCCGCCGCGACCGCGGCGCAAGCTTGGATCAGCCGTTGCGACCGCCCCTACGCGGCATCGATCTCAAGCTTCGTGCAACTGACCTCGATCGCCGTGGCTCTCGCGGTGTTGCTCCTCGTTCATTAGTGCAATCCTCGCACACTTCTATCGAGTATTTAGTAATCAGAAACCAAGTCTCGGTCGGTACTAGAAAAATCGCAAATAATGACGCCGCGAATGGCTTGCAGGAAGGGGGTTCTTTCCTGTACTAGACCTACAATTGACTTTGCCGACGGCGGACTGGGTGATGGATCAGCAAAGAGATTTGGTCGGCATGGTGGCCGAGATTGTCTCGGCGTACGTGTCTGCCAATCAAATTCCAGCACAGGAACTCCCGGCGGTCATCCGCACGGTTCATGCCGTGCTTCTCGAAGTGTCGGGCGTTCCCTTGGCCGCCGCTGATCAAGCGCACGAGCCCGCCGTTCCAGTGAAGAAATCGGTCACGCCGGATTTCATCATCTGTTTGGAAGACGGCAAGAAATTCAAATCGCTGAAGCGCCACTTGCGTACGCGGTACGGCATGACGCCAGACGAATACCGGACCAAGTGGGGGCTGCCGCACGACTACCCCATGGTTGCGCCGAATTACGCCAAGGAGCGCTCCACCCTTGCGAAGCGCATGGGGCTCGGCACGAGCCGCAAAGGCGCTTAGGTTACGGTAGCGGAAAAAAATCCTAGAAATAGGAAAAAATCCCTAATTATGCACTTGACACACCGCGACCCCATCGGTAGTGTGGGCGCATGGAAAAGCCGTCCGACCTCCAAAACCCGCTCTTCACCGATGAAGACGCCGCGTGGGCTCACTATGAGACGCTCCGCTGGCCGGATGGCGTCGTTTGCCCGAAGTGCGGCTCCGTAGGTAATGCGACGCGCCTTGCGAACAAGACCACGAGGCGCACGCGCAAGCTGAAGGACGGAACGACGAAGGAAGCCGAGTGGACCCGTCGCGGTGTTCACAAGTGCAAGGATTGCGGCTCGCAATTCACCGCCACGGTCGGCACCATCTTCGAGGACTCGCACATTCCCATGCACAAATGGCTCATGGCCGTGCATCTGGTTTGCGCGAGCAAGAAAGGCATGTCCGCCGCGCAGCTTCACCGCATGCTGGGCTTTGGCTCGTACCGCACCGCTTGGTTCATGCTTCACCGCATTCGCGAAGCGATGGCGGAGCGAGGCTCGCTTCCACCGCTTGGCGGCGCGGGCAGCAGCGGCATTGTCGAGGCCGACGAAACGTACCACGGCAAGGTCGAGAACCCGACTGAATACACGACGAAGGGCGAGAAGTTTCGACGCTCAAAGGCCGGTAAGGGCCCGTCGAATAAGCGTGCGATCGTCGCTCTGATCGAGCGCGGCGGCAAAGCGCGCGTGTTTCACGTCGCGACGGCCAACCGCGAAAGCGTTGAGCGCATTGTTCGCGAGAACGTCGATAAGTCGGCGCGTCTGCACACGGACGAAAGCCGCCTCTATCCGCGCGTTGGGCACGAGTTCGCAGCACACGAGCGCGTGAAGCACTCACGCGGCGAGTATGCGCGCGGCGATGTGCACACGAACACTGCCGAGGGTTTCTTCGGGGTGTTCAAGCGCGGCATGACCGGCGTGTACCAACACTGTGACGAGAAATATCTGCATCGCTATCTCAGCGAATACGAGTTCCGCTTCAACACGCGGACCAAGCTTGGCGTGAACGACAAGGAGCGTGCGACGCTTGCCCTTAAGGGCGCCGCTGGCAAGCGCCTCACGTTGCGACCAACTCAAAACGCCTAGCCTTCGCTACATCGTTGAGCGCAGACGTCGCGCGCTTCGTGTTCATCAAGCATGGGCGCGGCGGCGGAAAATCGGATCGGCCACGGATCGAAACACGACGCGCGACCTATTCGACGAGCCGTGAAACGTAACGGAACGATTCGCGTGCGGAATCATGTGGTGCGCGGTGCCAATGCACACACGCCATTAGCAACCGATTAACCGCGTTATCGGACCTTGCGTGAAGGTAAGTGCTAGCCAGTGCTGCGGGCCGCCACGGGGGCGGAGCTGACGTATCTAAGCCTAGCAAACTGCCGGAGCAGGCCCCCGTGGTGACGACCACGGAGCCCCGCATCCTGCCAGGATCAGATAATTCGCCGTCACGGGAAACCGTGGCGGCGTTGCTCTTTTATGGCCAATACCCTTAATAGGACCCTAATGCGACCCTCATAGGGTCGCGATAGGGTCCTGTCGGTGGCGATTGTTCAAAAGAAGTTTGCGATCACGAACCGCCATCACCGCTTCATCAATGCACTGGTGAAGACCGGACGTTCTGGCGGAGACCGCGGTGAGGTTGTGCGCCGCGCACTAGATCTTTGGATTGACCTCAAAATCCAAGAAGAACTCATTTCGGATGCGGACGGCGGAGATGTCGAGGTCTTGGATGATGCGGACGACACTTAGAGTGCCAGCCCACGCACCCAATCAATCGCGGCGAACACCGCCCAAATCGCAAAGCAAAAGACGATATAGAGCGCAATTGCCGCCACCACTGGCCCGCATCCGTTTGGCGCAATTCGATCCCAGAATTTTTGTCTAGACTGATACACGCTCATGATGATCGCTATGCCAAACGGGGTGACGATTGCCGCGATCAACATCTCCCATGGCATGGTGCGCGCTAAGCCTTGTCGCGCTTCCGCTTCTCGTCCGCGTCCTTGATTAGGCGGCCAATAGGCTCCGGTGACGCGCGGCGCTTTGGCTCGTCCTTGTGCGCTTTTGGGGGCATGTCGATCATGCGACGCATAACTTCATCGCGCTGGCGCTCGATTTCATCGTCCGTCATGCCGCTTCTCCATCAAGTAAGCTGTCCACCCACCGATAGTACGGTCGCGAACTCATGTTCTCGCTGGTTCGACGCCCTTCGTCCACCGTCACCGAGCGGCGATACTCAGTCTCTGTCTTATCGGGCCGCAGGAACGAGTCTTTCAGATCCAATGCATGGCGTGGGTTTTCGTGAAAATGCCGGATCAAAGGGTAGCGATTGAGCCAAACGCCGGCTTGCCCCTCCACCGGCACGCAATGCTCTGTGGTGAAGACTACAGCGTTGACGCGCGCACTGGCGCCAAACAACCGCCTCACGCACCGGTGCAACACCTCGTGCACATTGTCTTCCGCAAACCAGCCTTCTGGCAGCACGCAAATCACAACGCCGGGCTTGTCGGCCGGAAGTTGTGCGCGCTTTGTTTGAAGCGCGTTGAATATTGTTGTCTCATTGAAAGTAGGCGCGGTTAGCGCCGTTACCTCGACGCAGATTCTGCGGCCGTTCTTGATCGCGGTGAAGTCAAAATCCGCTCCGCGCACATTGGTCTCTCTAACAGCAATGATCTTGAACCCATCCTGAGAGAGTGCGTGCGCCCAGAAGCATTCCCAAAAAACGCCGCTCATCTCGCGCGTCGTGAGGCGGCGGTGAAAATCTTCGAAGCACCGAAGATTTCGAAGTGTGAATAGTGCGACGGCGATGGCGCGTAGTCGGCTCAACGCTGGGCCAGGTATCCCGCCCTCGGCATTGAGTTCAAACTTGAAGAATGGATCGGCCTTGCCCGGTATCAATTCGATGTCGAGATACGCCGCGATCACCGCCAACGCTGCGAACGAGTATCGAAGGTCGCCGCGCCGCGCCTGTGGCGGCAGATTTCGGATCATCAGTTCGGCGTCAGCGTGTAGTCGTGCCGCTAACGCGCGCGAGGTTTTTCGCTGTTGCTTGCGCCGCCTCTTCGCAGTCAAACGTGTGCCCCGATGCGGACTCGAATACCTCCCAAGTTACATCGTTCGGAGGCTTCGACCACCACGTGCGCGCGTCGTCGCCGAGGCGCACACGACCGCCTCCCGCGATTTGCAGGAGTAGTACAATTGATCCATCTGGGCGTTTGAACCTCAGGCCATACACAGCTCAGGTCCCGCGTTCTGCGGGTGCAAGGGGAGCCGGCCTGTCACGCAGGAAAAGACTATCCCTAGCACCCGGTGTGTCAAGTGCATAATTAGGAAAAAATCTATTCAACCCTGTTGGGCGGGACTTATCCTGCCGGTTCACGGGCCTAGAGGCCCAAAGCCAAGACAGGAGTTGGATGATGAGGGTGCTTGGACGGCGGGCGCAGGATGCGACGGCCGCTCGCCTCGCGGTGGATGTGACGGCCTACGCGCTCAAGGTCTCCGCGCAGGATGTGATTGAGGGTGGGCGCGGAAGCGCGGATGTCGCCATGGCGCGGCGCGTGGCGATGTATCTGTGCCACGTCGCCTTCGAATTGAGTTTGCAGCGGGTGGCCGAAGCGTTTGCGCGCGACCGATCTACGGTCGCCTATGCATGCCACACCATAGAGGATAGACGCGACGATCCACGGTTCGACGCGTGGATCGCGAGCCTTGAAATGACGTTGCGCACCGCGCCGCCACCTACGCTGAGCGTCCCCGCGGAGCGAGGACCGTGAACAAGGCCCGGGTGTTGGCGCGGTTGGCGTCGTCGGGCGCTGTACTGGCGCCAATCAAAGATGGCGCTGTCTACGGCGTCTTTCCCGGCGGTGATCGTCGACGCCGGCCGACTGCGCGTTTGTCTCGCGCGGAAGTGCGCGAACTCGTGTCGGACGGCGCGATCCGCGAAGCCGGCGCTGGATCTTATGCGCTCAATGAAGCGGGCGGCGCGCGTGTGCGGCGTGAAGCTGCGGCGCCTGGGGAGGAATTCCTGGCGCAGCACGCGTCGATCGTTGATCGATCGGTGATCAGCGGTGCCGCGAATATCCGCGTGCTGCGCGGATTCGCGCTGAACGGCGTGATCAAGCGTCTCGCGGCATTGCGCGATCACGCTGATCGACCGTGGCTCAGCGACGCGGAAATTGAGGCGGCGGCGCGTCTGCGCGCGGATTGGGAGGCAGCCCAAATAGGCTTCCTGCGCGGCTCGGATTGGAGTGCGCCGCCGCGGAGCGGCACGGCCCGCGGATCAAGCGCTGCGGTCGAAAATGCAATGACCCGGCAGAGCGATGCGCGACGGCGTGTGAATGAAGCGCTCAATTCCTTGGCGCCGCCGCTCCGGCGTGCGGTCGAGCGCGGGTGCTTGCACGAAGACGGCATGGAGGCGTTGGAACGGGCTGAGGGCTGGCCGCAGCGATCGGGGAAATTGGCGCTGAAGCTCGGCTTAGCGCAGCTCGCCACGCGCTAGACTGCTTCGCGCGCCTCTTTTTGGATGCGGTTCATCATCGAGAAGAGGCCGTTGGAGCGCTGTGCGGTGAGCGCATCCTTTAGGTCGAGACGTTCGAAGACGGCTTTGGGGTCGATCGAGAGAATCTCCTCCGGCGTGCGCCCCGAAAAGATACGCAGCAACATGGCGATCTCGCCGCGCACAAGGTGGGCGTCTGAATCGCCGCGGAAGAAGAGTTTATCGGGCGCATCCGAGCGACGCTCGCTGACCAACCACACACGGCTGACGCAGCCGCGCACACGATTTTCTTCCGTGCGTTCGGCGTCGCTGATTGGTTCCAGCGCGCGCGCGAGGTCGATCACATGCGAAATGCGCTCCTCCCAATCGGGGAGGAGCGCAAACTCGTCGGCGAGTTCATTGATGGTTTGATCGATGCCGGCCATGCCGACGAAATGCGCCTTCGCGCCCTCGTGGGCAAGAGTGGCCTAGTCGCGACCAGCGCGGCCGGTCGCGGTGGGCATCGGCGACATGGCGGTCGTGTCGGGCTGGGCGACAGCGCCGATGCAGGTGCCGATGTCGCGCAGGCCGTGTTGGCCAAGGCAGAACGCGTTCTCATAACGGAAGCGCGCCGCCGACATGCATTGATAGAGCTGCAATTGCGCCATCTCGAAGCAATCGCGCGAGCGCGGGTCGTTGATGAGGCGCGTGACGGCGCTTTGGTTGGTCTCGGTTGCGTCGAGCGCCTGCAGGGCGGCGACCGCAGCCATGCGGTCGAGCGCTTCGCCGCGGGTCACGTTCACGCGAAACTGACGGCTGGCGGGAGTTGAGGCCACCTCCACCACTTGATCGCCGCCACGCAACGAGTCCCAGAAGCGACGGCCGCCATAAGCGGTGGGGTCGCTGGCGGGCGTCATCGAGAGCGGCGCGACCGTCAGGCGCGGCGCGTAATCGGCTGGCACGGCGTTCGCTGGCGCACCTTCGCGGCCGAGCGAGCGAATGCGCTGTAAGCGCGCGGGCTGCCCCGGCGCGACCTGATTGCCCCAGCGCTGACGTTGCACCGAATAGGCGAATTCCTGGTAGCGGTCGGCCACGGCGGTAATGCGGGCGGAATCCGCGTTGGCGGAGTCGAGCAGGATGCGCGTAGCCTCTTGGCCCCCGCGCAGCCCGCGCGCATAGGAAGGATCGACGGTGACCGCCCAAATCACCGCGTCACGGCCATAATAGGCGGCGGCGTCACGTACCCCTTGCACGAAGGCAGGCGATTGCGCCGCAGCCTGGGCGCCGTACGCAATCCAGCCGCGCGTCAACTGATCGCGATTGTGGCGGGCGACGCGGTCGAGAGCTTGCTCAAGGCCGTTGGCGTCGCGCGGGGTCGTCGCGCGCAACTCCGTTACGTCGTTGTGGTAGGCGGCGTAGGCCGTGACCGCGGTGTGCAGATCGACCGGCGCATCGTTGGCGGGCGTCTGAGCGTTGGCGACGCCCAACAGGGCGACGGCCGCGGTAGTGGTTGTCCAGACCGCAAGGCTACGCATCGGCTGTGCTCCCCTAATCCTGAAATGGTGAGTCCGCTTCCGACATCGACTCAGAGCGGGCATCGTGATCCCCAGCGCGTTAAGAAGACTTTTACTCGCGAGCCGCCTTTCGGTGTCAACGAAATCAGCAGTAACCATCCCTGCAAAAGCAGCGCCGCGCCCATTGGGGGTCGTCCTGGCCCTCTGGGCCTGGGCGGTCGGCGTTGTCTTCGTGGGCATCGTTTCGGCCCTGAATGGCGCGAAAATAGGGCCGTTGGCGGCTGCGAGCGTGTTGGCGCTCGCGCCATCTTTCACAGGTTTCATCTTGCTGCCCCGTCTGGGCAGCCGTTGGGGTGCGCTGAGCTTTATCTGCGTTTGGCTGTTAACCGCGATTGGTCTGATTTCTGGAACCGGCGGCGCCGGCTCGCCGCTGACCGCAGCGCTGTTGATCGCTCCAGCGACGGCCATGGCGCTGGGGCGGCCATGGGCGCCTGAAGCGGGAGCGGCGGCGGTTCTGGGGTTCGCGGTGGCCGCTTTCCTCGCGCGCATTGAGGCAGGTGCGGAGCTTGGGCCGTTCGCCGAGGGTCTGTCCGTTGTGGCGATCGCCCTGGTCGTGGGGCTGATGGCGCTCAGCCGCGACGCGCCGTCGCCTGCACGGACGCAGGTGATGGGTGCTCGCATCGCGGAAGTGTCGCATGAATTGCGGACGCCTTTGACGCATATCCTCGGTTTCTCGGAGATGATTGAGCGTCAGATATTTGGCGAGTTGAGCGCTCGCTATGTCGAGTACGCTGGGCTCATCCGCAGGAGCGGCACGCACCTGCTCGGACTGGTCAACGACCTGCTTGACCTCTCCCGCATCGACGCGGGGCGGTACGAGATCGAAGCGGGCGATTTCGATGTGCGCGGCGTCGTTGAAGAGGTCGTGCGGCTTTCCATCGATGGCGCCGAGAAGAAGCAGATTCAGCTTGGCATGTTGACGCCAGAGGCGCCTCTGCTGGTGCACGCGGATGCGCGCGCGGTGAAGCGCATGCTTATCAACACGGTCGGCAACGCGATCAAGTTTACGCCGGAAGGCGGGCGCGTGATGGTGGTTGCCGAAGCCCGCGACGGCGCGCTTGTGCTTGAGACAATCGATAACGGGCCGGGAATTCCAGAAGAAGACCGCGACAAACTTGGAGAGCCTTATGAGCGCGGCTCGGGCGGCGCGCGTGCGGAAGGCACCGGATTGGGATTGGCCTTGGTACGCGCGCTGGCGACGCTGCATCGTGGAATTCTCAGCTTCCATGATGCGCCTGGCGGGGGGGCGCTGGTGCGGGTGAGTTTGCCCGTGCTGAAATCGCCTAGCGGCGAAGCGTAAGGAACGCGCGTGCTGCTGCGATGTCGCCAACCTCGACCAGCAAACGCTGCGTCACACGGCCGGTTTGCACTTCGATTGCCACGGTCTCGCGTGGGTCGAGCGCGAGCAGGTCGCGGAATGCATCGTCGGGAAAGGTGAAGACGGCTTGGTTGCGATTGGCGTCGACGCGTTCGATGCTGCGCGTGGCGGGGATAGTCTGTTGTGCATGCGCCGGCGCCTCGCCGGCGGCGAGTCCATAGGCCACCCGTTGCGGCAAGCTGATCTCGGTGGCGCGCTCCCGTGCTTGGTCGCGCATGACGAGCCGCGCCGACGTGGGCGCCGCTGCGCCGCGTGCGACGGGGAGTGTCAATGTGAGCCGCTGCGCCGAGGCTTGCTGGCGCACGCCGAACGTCGCCGCGATCGGCGCATCGATCATCTGGCTGATGCGCCAGCCTTCATGAGCGCGGCGTGCGGTCCAACCGCGCTGCCAGCCGGGAAATTGCATCGTCGCGGCATTGGCCCAGGAGGCGAATGAGCGATTGGCGTCAGCGACCGATTGGCGCGAGCGGGGATCATCGCAACGACGCGATTGCGCGGCGCCGACAACGCTCTGCTCAAGTTGGCGGACCTGCGCGGTGGACCAGCCCTCCCGCAGCAGCGAACCGCGCGCTTGCGCGAGGCCGATCTCCAGCGCATCGCGGATGGAGCGATCGAGCAGGCGGCACTGATTGTCGATTTCGATGAGGCCGCGTCGTTCGACGTATGCTTCACGCGCGTTCGGGCCCGCCTGCGCCGAAGCGGCGGCGGCGAAAAAGGCGGTTAAGGCGGCGGCAAGAAGTAAGGCGCGCATAAGAGTGAAAGAGGTTAAGGGAATGTCGTTGCGTTCGCGTGAACGAGAGGCCGCATGGATGAGCTGAAGACAGAGTTCTGGGCGAGCGCGCTCATCCGTCGCGCCCAGATCGGCGGCGCATTTGCGGGCGTGGTGCGCAAGGGCGACAGGGATGCTGGGGCCGTCATGGTCAAAGTGGCGACCCTAGATGGTAAGGCGCGGCTCTATGGGCCGGCGCGCAATGGCGAGGGCGAACGGATTTGGCTGGATCTGTCGGCCGGACCGCTGGGAGATGTGGAGGCCGAAGTGGACGCCCATATCCGCAAACGCGCCGAGACCGATCCGGACCTTTGGGTCATCGAGGTGGAGGATAAGCAGGGGCGGCATTTCCTGCAGGAACCCGTGGATTCCGGGTCCTGAGCGCGGCGGGTTGCCCCACTCAGTCCTTCGGCGTAAACGCGCCGCTTCGCTTTTAGACCGAGATTCATGTCCGCCGACCCCGCCACCGAGGCCGCCCGCCGCCGCACGTTCGCGATCATCTCGCACCCCGACGCCGGCAAGACGACGCTCACCGAAACCCTGCTGCTGGCCGGCGGCGCGATCCACTTGGCCGGTGCGGTGGCCGCGCGCGGTCAGGCGCGACGGACCAAATCGGATTGGATGAAGATCGAACGCGAGCGCGGCATCTCGGTGTCGAGTTCGGTGATGATGTTCGAGCACGACGGCAGAGTGTTCAATTTGCTCGACACGCCGGGCCACGAAGACTTTTCGGAAGACACCTATCGCACGCTGACGGCCGCGGATTCCGCGATCATGGTGCTCGACGCCGCGAAAGGCATCGAGCCGCAGACGCTGAAGCTGTTCGAGGTCTGCCGCCTGCGCGACATCCCGATCACGACCTTCATCAACAAGATGGACCGGGAAGCGCAGGATCCTTTCGCGCTGTTGGATGAAATCCACTCGAAGCTCGCTATGGATACCGCGCCGATGTACTGGCCGGCCGCGTCCGGCCAGCGCTTCGCCGGCATGCTTGATCTGACAACGGATGAGTTCGTGCCGTTCAAGCGACTTGAGGCTGGCGAAGAAGGGTTCGCAAGCCATGGACGCCAGAAGCGCGGCGACCCGAATTTTCTTCAAGGTGTTGGCGATGATGTGCGCGCCGAACTGATGGAGACCGCGGAGCTGGCGCGGGATGGCCTGCCGAAGTTTGACCTTCAGTCGTTCCGCGAGGGCCATTTGACGCCGGTCTATTTCGGATCAGCGTTGCGCCGTTTTGGTGTTCTTGAGCTGTTGGCCGGCATTGGAGCGCACGCGCCCGCGCCGGCCGCGCAAAGGGCGATCGTTAAGGGTGTCGATAGTGAGATCCAGCCTGGCGACGAGCGCGTCACCGGCTTTGTGTTTAAGATCCAAGCCAACATGGATCCCAAGCACCGTGACAGGGTTGGCTTCTTCCGCGTTGTCTCAGGCCGGTTCAAGCGTGGCATGACGTTGAAGAGCGCAATTGGCAAGTCGCTCAACGTGCACAATCCGATGATGTTTATGGCGCAGGAGCGCGAGATCGCGGACGAGGCGTTTCCAGGCGATGTGATCGGCATTCCCAGCCACGGTGGACTGCGCGTGGGAGATTCGCTTTCCGAAAACGGCGACGTGTCGTTCAAAGGCATTCCGAATTTCGCACCAGAGATTCTGAAGCGCGTGCGCGTGAAGGACCCACTGAAGCAGAAGCATTTGCGCAAGGCTCTGGAATCGCTTGGCGAGGAGGGCGTGACGCAAGTCTTCAAGCCGATTACAGGCGGCGATCTGGTCGTCGGCGCAGTGGGGCAGTTGCAATTCGAAGTGCTCGATGAGCGGATGAAGGCGGAATACGGGCTCGAAGTAATGTTCGAGGCTTCGCCGTATCAGGCTGCACGTTGGATCAGCGCGGACTCGCGCAGCGACCTCGACGCCTTCATCGATAAATCGAAGATGCAAATGGCAGAGGATGTAGATGGCTCGCCGGTGTTTCTCGGCAAGAGCGATTGGGAGATCGGCTACGTGCTGGACAAGAACCCGAAGATTAGGTTCAGCGCGTCAAAGGAGCGCCTCTAGGCTCTAGGCGGCGCGCGCACCTTCGGCGCCCTTGCGAACCTTAAAGAAGCGCATGGCGCGTTGGGCGGCTTCGACAGGTACGGAATTGTACATGCGGCCGAACTCCTCGGCCTTGGCCATAGCTTCGTCGCCGCCGCAGGTGAGCACCGCGAGTGTGACGAACAGAGGGCGCTCGATGTTCGACGCACGGCAGATCATCGCCAGACCATCTATGTCCTGACGTTCGATGAGGTCGGCGACAGTCTGGTGGTCCAGATTGGTGATCTCGGCCAAGCCGTACAAGAAGTGCATTTGCTTGGCTTCGCGGTACAGCGACACCAAAAGGCGTGCATCGAGTTCGCCGGAATTCTTCTTCGAGGTGATGAACGCCATGGCGTTCTTGGCTTCGGCGCTCATGTCGGCGGCCGCGACGCGCATCCGCTCGCGGGCCTTGGCCAGTGCGGCGTCGAGGGTTGCCTGATCCACCTTGGAATTGCGCTCCATGATCTGATCGCGCAGCCGGGTCTCGACGACAAAATACATCTCGTTGAGCAGGTCGAGCGGCAGGTCGGCGCGCTTGACAACGCCTTCGTGCAACAATGTGTTGCGGCGGGCGCGGTCGACCGCAGCTTCCATGCTGACGCGCGATATCTGCGCGGTGTCGTTGCGGATGAGCGCATCGAGGGCGTAGTCGTCGCCAAAGCGGACGATGGCGTCGGAGATCTTCTCGCTGACGCCCTCTCGCTGGGCCACGGCCTTGATGTGGCTCTGGCTCTGGTAATTGACGACATGCAGAAGCGTCTGCTCGTCCAGCACCTTGCTGTTGCGCAGCACCGGCCCGGCGATCTCGAACGAGTGATTGGCCAGATCGCGCATCAGGCCCGTCGGGGCGTTGTCGGCGTTGGCAAACCGTTCGGCGAGTTCGGCAAGCACCTCGTCCTGCATCTCTGCAGCGACGAGTTGCATGACGTCGTCGAATAGGGCGGATTCCCGCTCGGTGCGGCTGTTGGAGGTCGCGAAGAAGAGATCAGTGACCTCGCGCAGCAATTCCCGGCGCTGATTGCTGTCTGGCGTCTTGGCCAGATCGATCAGTTTGGCGAAGCGCGCTTGCGTCATGAGTCTTCAGTCCTGAATCGCGCGCACCATAAGGGGCTAGCGTAAACAAACCTTACCGGGCGCCGCCGAAAGCTGGGCGGAGACTGGCGGAGTCTTCCTCTGGGCCGCCCAATAGCGCGGCCGTTTCAACGGGTTCGACAGGCCTTCGCGGCATTGGCTCCGGCGCGTGCGTCCGCGCTGGTGGGGGGACCGCAATTGAGGCGGGAGTCAGGGCTTGGGGCTCTGGCCGGAGTGCGGAAGGCGCGCGGGGGCTGAGGCCTGTCGCGACGCTTGCCGGCAGACTTGCGGGCACGGTGGCGCGCAGGGCGCAGTAGCCTTCGGTGTAAACCCAGGCCATGCACAGCGTGTCGCCCGCACAGAGCCGGGCGCAGGCGTCGGCGTTAGCGACGTGTGTGTTCGAATAGGCGCCATTGGCGCGTGGGGCGTCGAACGCGGCGAGGGCGATCACGGCGAGCGCCGAGGCGGCGGCAATGATGAGGCGCATCGGGTAAGTGTGCCGTGCGCTTGGTTAACAGAGGATTCATGGCTGCGACAGCGCCTCGCGCTTGAGCTCAATGTCGAGCCACTCGGCCTCGGCGGTGTCGCGTTCGGTGCGCGCGGCATCTAGGCGTGCGTTGACCTGCGCAAACCTCTTCGGGTCTCGGGCAAATAGCTCGGGATCGGCCATTTGTTGCTCAAGCGCTTCGATTTCCTGCGCGAGCTTGGGCAGAAGCGCATCGATCTCTGCGGCGCGGCGTTCATCTTTGTAGCTGAGCTTGGTCGGACGCTTGGGCTGCGCAGCCGCTGGGCCTTGCGGCTTGGGTGCGGCAGGCTGGCGCTTGGGCGTAACGCCGCCGTATTCGCGTTCGAAGTCAGCCCAGCCTCCTGGTGTCTCGGCCCAACGGCCATTGCCGATCGGGCCGATGATTTGCGTCGCCACGCCATCGAGGAACGCGCGGTCGTGGCTGACCAGGATCACCGTGCCGTCGTAAGCCGCGAGCATTTCTTCCAGCGCGTCGAGCGTATCCATGTCGAGATCGTTTGTGGGTTCGTCGAGCACGAGCAGGTTGGCAGGTTGCGCGAGGGCGACGGCCAGGGCGACGCGGTTGCGCTCGCCGCCCGAGAGGGCGGAGACCGGCTGACGCAATTGTTCGGGGCCGAACAGGAAATCCTTGGCGTAGGCGGCGACGTGGCGCGGCTTGCCGTGCACCATGACTTGGTCGCCTCCTTGCGGGACAAGCGTGTCCCAGAGTGTGGCGTCACTGTCGATGATCGCGCGCGCTTGGTCGACATAGGCAATGCGCAGGTTCTCACCGAGCTTGACCGTGCCATTGTCCGGCTCGCGGCGACCGAGCAGGATTTCCAGCAGCGTGGTTTTGCCCGCGCCATTGGGGCCAACGACGCCGAGGCGGTCGCCGCGCATGAGGCGCAGGGTCAGATCGCTAATGATGTGCTTCTCGCCATAACTCTTGCTGATTTTCTTGGCGTCGATCACCAGGCGTGCGGATTCGCCGCCGCGTTCGGCTTGGATCGCGGCGGACGCGCCGCCGATCTGCGATTTTCGCTCGCGACGTTCGGCGCGCATCGCCATCAGTTTGCGGCGGCGCCCTTCGTTGCGGGAGCGCCGGGCGGTGACACCGCGTTGCAGCCAATGCTCTTCCGCGCGCAGATGGGTCTCCAGCCGCGCGAGGGCGCGCGCTTCCTCCTGCTCGACGCTCTCGGCCCATTGTTCAAACGCGCTGTAGCCGCGATCGAGCTTGATGAGGTGGCGTTGGCGCAGCCAAAGCGTCGCGGTCGAGACGCGTTCGAGGAAGCGGCGGTCATGGCTGATGATAAGCGCCGCGCCGCGAAACTGCGCGATGCGCTTCTCTAAGTCTTCGATCGCGGCGATGTCGAGATGGTTGGTCGGCTCATCGAGCAGCAGGATGTCGGGATCGGCGGCGAGCGCGCGGGCAAGCGTGGCGCGGCGGGCTTCGCCGCCGGACATGCCTTGCGGAGCGCGATCCGGATCAAGTCCGAAGGCTTCAAGAGCGGCCTCGGCCGCGTGCTCCGGTGTTGGGGCTGTGCTGCCGCGCAGCGATACGGATGGCGCGCAGGCGTAGTCACGCAGCGTGCTGAAGCCGTCGAAGCTTGAATCTTGCGGGGCAAGCGCGACTTTGACGCCGGAGGTGTAGACAATCTCGCCAGCGTCTGGCTCGGCGAGGCCGGCCAGCATGCGCATCAGCGTGGATTTACCGGCCCCGTTCGCGCCAATGAAGGCGACGCGCTCGCCCTTGTGCAGCACAAATTCCGCGCCGTCGAACAGGGGTGCGCCGCCGCCAAGCGTTAGGCGCAAGTCTTTGACGTGCGCGAGCGCGGGTCCAGTCGATGCCATGAGGATTAGTTGAAGATGTCTTCGAGGTCCGGGAAATCGGCGCCCGCCTCGCCAAATGCGTTGGCGAGATTGTCGAAGAAGCTGGCCATCTCTACTTCGCGCGGCGTGCGCACCGGCTGCTCAATGCCTGGCAGGGGGTGATCTTCGACGTCGCGATGGGCGACACGCATGGTGTCGGACCAGATCTGCGCGGGCAGTGAGCCGCCCGTGGTGCGGCCCATCGAGGTGAAATCGTCGTGGCCGACCCAGACGCCAGCGGTGAAATCGGCGCTATAGCCAATGAACCAAGCATCGCGCCAATCCGAGCTTGTGCCGGTTTTGCCCGCGATGTCGCGATCGCCGATGCGTGCGCCGGTGCCGGTGCCACGCAGGACCACGGCGCCCATCATCGAGTTCATCTGCTGCACGATAGCTTCATCAAGCACGCGCTGTCCTTCATAAGGCGGGCGCACATAGAGCTCCTGGCCGGACGAATTGGTGACGCGGGTGACGATGTGCGGATCGACACGCATGCCATTGTTCATGAAAACGGCGAATGCCGAGGTCATGTCCCACAGAGTGGTCTCGATTGATCCCAGCGCGATCGAGGGGGGAACGAAGGCATTGCGCTCCGGCATGCCGTTCACGCCCATACGACGCGCCACATCGGCAACGCGGGCGGGGCCGACTTCGTAGCCGACTTCGGCCGCCACCGTGTTGATCGATTGGGCGAACGCGGTGCGGAGCGTCACCGCGCCGCGATAGCCTTCGTCGTAATTGCGCGGGCGCCAGCCATCGATGACGACGGGCTCGTCATAACGCACATCTTCCGTGCCAAGGCCGCTTTCGAGCGCTGCGGTGTAAACGAATGTCTTAAAGGTCGAGCCGGGCTGGCGCTGCGCCTGCGTGACCCGGTTGAACTTCGAGGCGCTGTAATCGGTGCCGCCGACGAGCGCGACGATGCCGCCCTGGCGGTTCACCGCCATGTACGAGGCCTGCAGCGGCCGTCGGCCAAAAGCGCGGTTGCCTAGGCGGCGACGAATGGAATCCGCGGCCGCGGCCTGCACTTCGCTATCGATCGTCATTTGGATGACGAGATCCGGCACGTCGCGACCGACGGCAGCGCGGGCTTGCTCTACGGCGAGGTCGAAAGCGTAGCCCATGGTGCGTTCGAAGTTCGGGCGCTCGACGATGCGGATGCGCGCTTCGCGCGCTTCGTCGCGCTGGGCTTCGGTGATGAAGCCGGCGTCGACCATCGCTTGCAGCACGACGTGTTGGCGTTCGATAGCCGCTTCGAGATGTGACGAGGGCGCGAGGTCGGACGGCGCTTTCGGCAGGCCGGCGAGCAGGGCGGCTTCCGCGAGCGTAAGTTCGGTGGCGGGATGGCCGAAATAGCGCCGCGCGGCGGCGTCGACACCGTAGGCTTGGTCGCCGAGATAGACGCGGTTCAGATAGAGTTCGAGGATTTCATCCTTGGTGAGCCGTCGCTCGATGCGTGAGGCGAGCACCATTTCGCGGAGCTTGCGATTGATCGTCTGGCGTTGGGTAAGGAAAAGGTTGCGCGCGAGCTGCTGGGAAATGGTGGAACCGCCCTGCACCGTCTCGCCAGCCTGCACGTTGGCCAGCAGCGCGCGCAGCACCGCCATGCGGTCGACCCCCTCGTGCGAGTAGAAGCGGCGGTCTTCGATCGCGAGGAACGCTTGCGGGACGTGTTCCGGCAAATCGCCGAGCGCGGTACGACGCGCGTAATAAGGTCCCCGCATGCCGAGGATGTCGCCTCGGCTGTCGACGAACATGATCGAGTTCTGGCGATTGAGCGCCCAGATCGATTCCGCGTCCGGCACACGCGGCAAGCCCCAATAAATCCAAACCCAGAGTCCGAACACAAAGGCAAGCGCGCAACCCGCGACAATGCTCGCGACGGTGCGCCAAGTGATCCTGCGGCGGCCGGCGACCATGTCGGCGATATGCTGCTGGGCTGCCGCCGCGCGCAGCTTCGCCCAGTCAATGCCGCGGCGAAAATCTGGACCGTTGGGACCTGTATCGGACAAGGGCGTCTCCGGAAGGGTGTGTCCAATAGAGGTATGGCCGAATTCTGGCCAGGGGGAATGCGGGGAGAGAGGCAGCCTCTATCCCTGCTATTGGGCGTTGAGCCTGCTGATTACACAGGGTTTCCTGAAAATCTATCCGACCGGGCCGGCGGTGCGATAGGTTTTGGGCATCGTCGAGAAATTGGGTTGGAACGGAGATCGGAACACATGGCCGGCGCGGAGGCGCTGCGCGCGCTGTTGGACGAGGCATACGCCGCCTTGCGCGGTGGCGAAGCCGTGGACGCCGAGCGGCACGCCCGTGCGGTAAGCGCGCTCATCCGCGCGGAGCGGGAGCTGGCCGAGTTTCACGCTGCGCAGGAACCAGAGCCGGAGGATCATGCAGACGCTCGCGCCGAGCTCTTTGATTGGATCAGTGGGCTTGTTGCCGCGCACCGTGCGGGAGCGCCTGAGGAGGAGCTTGAGCGACTTGCAAGCGGGCCTGCTGCGGCGCGAGTGGAGCTTCGCGGCGAATGAGCCGCAGCGAGCGCCGGACGGGGATTGGCGAACGTGGCTGTTCATGGGCGGACGCGGCGCCGGCAAAACGCGCGCGGGCGCGGAATGGGTTTCGGAACTGGCGCTCAGTGGCGCGGCGAAGCGGATCGCGCTGGTGGCGCCGACGTTTCATGATGTGCGCGAGGTCATGATCGAGGGGCAGTCTGGGCTGCGGTCATTGCGCGTGCGGCCCGATTACGAGGCCAGCCGGCGACGCTTGGTGTGGCCGAACGGCGTTCAGGCTTTTGCATTTTCGGCCGAAGATCCTGCGAGCTTGCGTGGCCCGCAATTCGACGCGGCCTGGTGCGATGAACTTTGCTTCTGGTCGCACCCAGACGAGGCGCTGGAAACCTTGGAGCATGCGCTTCGGCTCGGAGCCAAGCCGCGCATGCTGGTGACGACCACGCCACGACCGATTCCGGCGCTACGCCGGCTGATCGCCGCGCCGGATACGGTGCTGACGCGATCGAGCACATGGGAGAACAAGGCGAACGTCGCGCCGGATTTCATCAATGCGTTGCGGCAGCGTTGGGTGGGCACGGCGCGGCAAAGGCAAGAGCTCGATGGCGAACTCATCGAGGATATTGAAGGCGCTCTGTGGCGCCGGGCGGAACTCGAGGCGCTCCGCGGCGGCCATGACGGCCCCTTTGCCAGAATTGTTGTGGCGATCGATCCGCCAGTGACGTCGGGCGCGAAGTCCGACACCTGCGGCATCATTGCTGCGGCGTCGTACGGTGAAGGCTTTGCACGCCGCGCCGTGGTGCTGGCGGATGCAAGCGTCCAGGGCGCGAACGTGGAAGTCTGGGCGGCGCGTGCCATTGCGTTGGCCGATAGCGTGGGTGCGGATCGCATTGTGGCGGAAGTGAACAATGGCGGCGATCTGGTCACGCATGTGTTGCGCTCAGTAGGCGCGCGGTTGCCGATCAGGCAGGTGCGCGCAAGCTCTGGCAAGCGTGCGCGGGCGGAGCCGATCGCGGCGCTCTATGCGCAGGGCCGGGTGACGCACGCCGCGCCGTTCGCGCACCTGGAAGATGAGATGTGCGTCGAAGAGAAGCGTCGGCTCGCCGGCGTGGAAACACCGGAGCGTGGCCTCCGGGTCAGCGATCGGCGCGCATCAGCCATCTGCTCTTCCAAGCGCGCCAGGCGCTCGGCCACTTCGGGCTGCGTCGCCACCGCCTGTTCGACCTCCTCCAGCCGCGCCACCGCGCGCCCGGCCCAAATCAGGCCGCCCGCCGTCTCCAAAAACAACGCCAAGATCAGCGCGAGCGTGACGCGGGGATCGTCCAAGAAATCCGCGGCGCCCACCCGCGCCCAGAGCGCCTCGCGCTCCACCGCGAGCGCTGGCACATTCTCAAGCGGTGGTCGATGACTTCGGCTCGAGCGGCGGTTTGCCGACATTCAGCGGCGCCGCCGAATGGTCGTATCGGCGCTTTGTGCTGCATAATGCGAAATTGGCGGCGCTCGCGGGCGGTGTCGATTGCTTCATCCTTGGCTCGGAATTGCGCGGGCTGACGATGGCCCGGCGCAGCGCTAGCGATTATCCGGCGGTTCAGGCCTTGCGTGAACTGGCGGCGGACGTGCGTGCGCTTGTGGGCAGCGAGACGACGCTGACTTATGCCGCCGACTGGTCGGAATATCATGGGCATCGGTCGGCCGATGAGTCCGGCGACATGTTTTTCCACCTCGATCCGCTTTGGGCGGACGAGAATATCGATGTGGTTGGACTCGACTGGTACGCGCCGTTGACGGATTGGCGTGCCGGTGCGGCGCACCTCGACGCGCATTTGGCGCGGGACATCCATGATCCGATCTATCTGCGCGGACGGATTGAAGCGGGCGAGTATTACGACTGGTATTATGCCGCGGCCGAAGACCGCGCGGCGCAGGTGCGGACGTCCATCACGGATGAGGATTATGGCGAGGCCTGGGTTTGGCGCGCCAAGGACGTGCGCAATTGGTGGGCGCAGGCGCACCATGATCGACCGGGCGGCGTGCGTGCGGTCTCGCCCACGGCCTGGGTTCCGCAATCGAAGCCAATCTGGTTCATTGAGCTTGGCTGTGCTGCGGTCGACAAGGGCGCCAACGCGCCCAATCTCTTCACGGACAGTAAGAGCGCCGAAAGCGCATTGCCGCCGTTCTCCAATGGTGCGCGCGATGATTTGATTCAGCGCCGCGTGTTGGAAGCGTATCTCGCGCATTGGGATCGCGAGAGTGACGACAATCCGGTCTCATCGGTGAATGGCAAGCGCATGATCGAGGAGATGAGCCTGTGGGCATGGGATGCAAGACCGCATCCCGCGTTTCCCGCGCGTAGCGATGTTTGGGCCGATGGCGCGGCGTGGCGATTGGGGCATTGGCTCAATGGGCGCGCTGGGCTTTCAGGGTTGGGCGAAGTGGTGCTCGACATCTGCACGCGGTCGGGCGTTAGCGATATTGACGTGACAGCGCTGCGTGGCGCGGTGAGTGGTTGCGTCGTTGATGCGCCGATGAGCGCGCGCGATGCGCTCGGGCCGCTCATGGCCGTTTATGATTTTACGGCGGCGGAGCGCGAGGGCCGCATTGTGTTTTTTCATCGCGACACGGGCGGCGCCACGGAGGTTGCGCCGGACGATATGTCGGCAGCAAGCGTCGCGGAGCCGTTCGCGCAACGCAGCGATCATTTGGACACGCCGGTCGAAGCGCGCGTGCGTTTTCTCGATGCCGCGCGCGATTACTTGATCGCCAGCGCGAGCGCGCGGCGGATGGACAATGCCGAAGGCGGCGTGGAAGCCCTTGATGCGCCCTTGGTGGTCGAGCCAGAGGCGGCGGAAGCGCTGGCGCAACGTGTGCTGGCCGATCGTCGCGCGCGGATTGAAACGATGCGCATCGAGCTTGGTCCGCAGCATCAGGTGTTGGAACCGGGCGATCGTGTGGTGTTGGCGGGCGGCGCCGATGTTTTTGAGATCGAGCGTGTCGAGGAAGCGGAGACGCTGCAGCTCGAGCTGCGGCGCGCACGCGCGGATGTTGGCGCGCAGCTTGGCTTGGCTGATCCGAATGCCCCAATATCGCCGCACTTCGCGCCAACGCCTGCTGTCGCGGTGCTTGATTTGCCGCCTCTGCCAGGCGCGGAGGATGATGAGCGGCCGCTTGTCGCCGTGTTCGCGTCGCCTTGGCTTGGCGCGCACGATATCTACGCTGGCGCGAGTGGGGCGCATCGCGGCGCCGCGGCGCATTGCGCCATTCTGGGTGAATTGCTGTGGACGTTGTGGCCCGGTCCGGTTGACCGCTGGGACGATAGCAGTGTCGCCCGCATCAAGCTCTTTGGCGGCGCGCTGTCGAGCGTGACGAAAGAGCAGGTGCTGAATGGGGCCAATGTGTTCGCCATCCAGGCCGGCGATGAGTGGGAGATCGTACAGGCGCGTCAGTGCGTGTTGGTCGCCCCCGGAGAATACGAACTCGCCGGATTGCTGCGCGGTCGCTTGGGCTCGGCGCATGCCATGGCGAGCGCACATCCCGTCGGCGCGCGCATCGTCGCGCTCGACAAAAACCTTGGGCGTATTGCAATTGGCGCTCACGAATGGGGCGAGGCGCTGGACTTCACCGCGCCGCCGGCCGGCCATCCGTCGACGCACGATCGGGCCACACGCTTGACCGTGACTCTTCCGCACGCCGCCGCGCGTCCCTGGGCGCCTGCTCATCTACGCGCGCGCCGGGATGCGACCGGCGATGTCGCGGTTTCGTGGGTGCGCTGCGCCCGGATTGGCGGCGATTCCTGGGGGTCAGGAGAGCCGCCCGTAGGTACGACCGTCGAGGGTTATCGTCTGGAGGTGCTCGACGGCGTCGGCATCGTGGTCCGCAGCACCGACCGGACAGAGTCCAACTTTAATTATACAGTGGCCGAACAAGCGGCGGATTTCGGTGCACCGCCTGCTTCATTGCGGCTCCGAGTCGCCCAATTAGGGGCTTCCGGCGCACCGGGGTTGAATACGGAGTTAACCATACCTCTATAGTGCGTCAGGCCAGAAGGTTGGCGCTCTGATTCCCGCTTGGAATTGCCTGTAGCGCTGCCATCATTCTACGGAAGCCGGAGCGCAGTCTGTCATTGTGAGTTGGGACCCGTACTCAGCCCTCGGCGTCACTCGAACCGCCACCGCCGACGAAATTCGTCGCGCGTACCGTTCGCTCGCCAAAGAACTGCACCCCGATGTGCGCCCGGGCGACAAGGCGGCTGAGGAAAAGTTCAAACGCGCGACCGCCGCCTTCAATCTATTGTCCGATCCCGTCACGAAGCAGCGTTTCGACCGTGGCGAGATCGACGCTGACGGCAACGAACGGATGGCGTTCAATTCTCGGCCCAGGCAGCAAGGCGCGCGCCAACATGCGGGCGCGGGGGCAGGTCCCGGCGCAGGGCCGGGCGCCGACGCATTCGACCTCGGCGACATTTTTTCTGATCTCTTTGGGCCTGGTTTTGGCGGCGCGGGTCGCGGCGGTTACGGCCGTATGCGCGGCCGCGACATGCGCTTCACCCTGGAGATCGACTTCCTCGACGCCATTGTCGGTGCGCGCCGGCGCATATCTCTGGCCGAAGGGCGCACGCTTGACGTCGCAATCCCCGCCGGCGTTGAGACCGGCCAAGTACTGCGCCTGAAAAACCAAGGGGGCGCCGGGGTGCAGGGCGGGCCCGCCGGCGACGCGCTCGTGGAACTCAATGTGCGCCCGCACCCCTTCTTTCGCCGCGAAGGGCAAGATGTTCACATGGACTTGAACATCTCGCTGACCGAGGCCGTGGAGGGCGCAAAGATCCAGGCGCCGACCCCCGGTGGCCCGGTGACCCTCACCATTCCGGCAGGTTCGAACACCGGCAAGACGCTTCGCCTCAAGGGAAAAGGCGTTGCCGGTCAAGGGGATCAGTTCGTCCGGCTGCAAGTCGTGTTGCCGGAGAATGTGGACGACGATCTCAAGAAGTTCGTCAAGAAGTGGCCCAAGCGGGATTACACGCCCACCCGGCCTGCTGGTTAATGTGAAGTACCCGTTACATTCAGGGGGCATTCAGTGCCCCGCCCGTACACGGGAACTGCCATGTGGGCCAAATCTCTCCTCCTTGCCGCATCCATCGCCACCGGCGCCATTGCCGCGCCCGTGAGCGCGACGCAGCATGCCCAGTGGGTGCAGCCGCAAATGGTCATGCCCGTGCAGCAACGGGGCGGTGGCCAGCAGAGCATTCGCTCGCTGCGCGAAGTCGTCGATGAAATCCGCTCCCAATATGGCGGTGAGTTGATCTCGGCTCGCCTTGAGGACGGCGCCCGGCCAATTTATGTGCTGCGTTGGCGAATGCCGGACGGCCAAGTGCGCGATTTCCGCGTGAACGCCGCCCGATAGGGAATAACGCGCATGCGGTTGCTGGTGGTCGAGGACGACAAGAACCTGCGGGAGCAGCTCGCATCGGCGTTGGGCGACGCTGGATATACGGTCGATACGGCCGACAATGGCGAGGACGGGCAGTTCCTCGGTGAAACCGAGCCCTATGATCTCGCCATCCTTGATCTTGGCCTGCCCAAGGTGGATGGCCTGAGTGTGCTGAAGGCGTGGCGCAAGGAAGGGCGCACCATGCCCGTTCTCATTCTGTCGGCGCGCGATCGCTGGAGTGAAAAGGTCGAAGGGCTGGATCTCGGCGCCAATGATTACGTGACCAAGCCTTTCCATATGGCGGAGCTGCTCGCGCGTGTCCGCGCCAATGTGCGCCGCACGACGGATCACCAATCGGCCGTGCTTGAAGTGGGTGATTTGCGCCTGAACGCGGCGACCGGCCAGGTGACTGTGAATGGCGCGCCCGTGAAGCTCACGGCGTATCAATACAAGGTGCTCGATTATCTGATGCACCACGCCGGCCGCATCGTTTCACGCGCTGAACTCACCGAGAAAATCTACAGCCAGGATCACGAGCGCGACTCGAACACGATCGAAGTGTTCATTGGCATTCTCCGCCGCAAGATCGGCACGGACCGTATCATTACGGAAAAAGGCCTGGGCTACAGACTGATCAATCCCGCGGAACAGCAGTGACGCAAACGACGGGCGGGTTCTTCACGCGCTTCCGCGAGCTGATCCGCCGGTCGTTGGCGGCGCGGTTGATCACAATCGCGGTCGTGAGCGTGATTGGCCTCGTTGGCATGGGCTGGGTCGCTTACGCGCAATTCAACGCGCAGATGTTGCGGCTGCTGATCGATCCTGAGCTTGAGAGCGTCGCCAATAATCTCGTCGGCAATTCTGGGCCGGGGCTCGCTGGCGAATTGGCGCTGCAGGATTTGCCCTACGATCCGCGCTACTTGCAGCCGCTGAGCGGGCGCTATTATCAGATTGCGCGCATTCACGATGACGGCCTGCTTGAGGTGCAGGTGATTTCGCCGTCGCTCTTCGATGTCGCGATCCCGCTTGATCCAAAAATCCAAGCCAATCTCATCGCGCCGGACGCGCCGCGCACGGCGCAATTCCTCACGATTGAGGGGCCGGACAGGGAAAAGCTGCGCATTGTGGCGCGCGTAGAGCAGATACCGCAGCTCGAAGGGCGGTACCTCTTCCTGGTGGGCGTGACGCCCGACGCCATCCTCGCGCCCGCCGCCGGCGTGGTGGGCTTTGCGTTTGCCCTCTTCGTAGCATTCTGTGCGATCATGGTTGCGGCGGTGTCGCTCATCCAAGTGCGCGTTGGGCTGGAGCCCTTACACGCTTTGCGGCGTGATATCGCCAGCGTGCGGCGTGGCGACAGCGAGCGGCTCGGCGGCAACTATCCCGCGGAACTCCAGCCGGTGGCGCAGGAACTCAACGCGCTGGTGGATCATAATCGTGAGGTTGTGGAGCGGGCGCGGCGACATGTCGGCAATTTGGCGCATGCGCTGAAGACGCCGATCGCGGTGCTGAAGAACGCAGCCGCCGAAGGGCAATCCGATGACGGCGTCATGCGCCAGTCGATCGAGGAGATGGAAGCCTTCGTCGAGCGCCAGCTTCGCCGCGCACGAGTCGCGGCGCGGGCCGAGGCGCGCGCGGGCGCACAGGCGCCGACGATCGCTTACCGCACGCCGGTGCTGCAGAACCTCGAAGATCTCGTCTTCATGATGGAGCAGAAATACGATCACCTGAAAGCCGTCGACATTTCCATCGAAGCCGAGGGCGACGTAACTTTTCGCGGCGAGCGCGAAGACCTGCTGGAGATGGTGGCCAATCTGGTCGACAACGCCTGCAAGTATGGCAAGAGCCAAGTGGTGCTGCGCCTGCTGCCGGCGTTCGAAAGCAATGGCTTGTTCGAGATCGTGGTCGAGGATGACGGCCCAGGCCTCTCGGAGGAGGAACTCGCCCGAGCCATGGCGCGCGGGGCGCGACTGGATGAAGCAGCGCCCGGACAGGGCTTGGGGCTCTCCATACTTAAGGAAACGGTCGACCTCTATGCGGGCGAACTGCTGTTTGAGCGCGGTCAATTGGGCGGGCTCAAAGCGCGCCTGAGATTGCCGGCTACGGACTAGGCGCAAGACCTGCGGCGTCCGAACGGATTTCGCGCCGCCCCAAACAAGGCTAGGCACGCTTCCGTGTGGACACAGATTGCAGTTCTGGCGATCGCCGCCGTGATGACGGCCGGCGCGGCGTATTGGGCGCTCACCGCGTATCGCCGCGCGGGCGGCGGCGTGCGTTCGCCGTTGCCGGCGCTGGCCGTGTGCGGCTCCGTCGCGATCGCCGCGCTTGGCACGTATCTGATCATCGGCCGGCCGGAATTGCCGGACTCGCCGTATGCGGCGCGGCTTGAGGCGCTGAAGGATCGCGATCCGCGCACCTACACCGTCGACGAAGCGCTTGCGATTCTGAACGAAGCCGCGCGTGAGAACGCAAACGATCCGCTGCCTTATTTCTACACCGGCCAGCTCCTGCTGGATCAGGGCCGCGCCGAGGAGGCGGCGCGCGCTTTTGACATGGCGTTGCGGCGTCAACCGCGCATGGCCGAGGCATTGCTTGGACTTGGTCGTGCTATTGTCGGCGTCGAAGGGCGGGTCACGCCGGAGGCGCTCGCAGCGTTTCAGCAGGCAAGCGCACTCACCAACGATCCCGCACCGTGGATATATCAGGCCATGGCGGCGATGGAGGCGGGGCGCGACGCGGACGCGCGTACATATTGGGGCGAGGCGTACGCGCGTATGAGCGAAGACGACCCGCGCCGCGAAATGGCGCGTCGGATGAGTGCAGGCGAGGGAGCGGAATAATGCGCCGCCGAGATCAACGCTTGATGATGATCGCTGCCGCCGGGGCGGTCCTGGTCGGGGCCATAACGCTTACGTTCGTGGGTCTCCGGGACTCGGTGACTTTCTTTGTCGCGCCCTCGGAGCTTTCGGAGCGCGCGCAGCCGGGACAGCGTGTCCGGCTTGGCGGCTTGGTGGTGGAAGGCACCGTGCGTCGCGCGGACGACGGCGCAAACATGTTCACCATTACCGACGGCGCGACGGCGGTGGAGGTGCGCTATGAAGGCATCCTGCCGGATCTCTTCCGCGAAGGGCAGGGCGTCGTCGCCGAAGGCACATGGTCGCCGGGGCAACCGTTTGAAGCCGAGCGCGTCTTGGCCAAGCACGATGAAACCTACATGCCGCGCGAGGTCGCCGAGGCGCTGAAAGAGCGCGGCGAATGGAAAGGCGACACGCCGCAATGATTGCTGAGATTGGCGCATTCGCGGCGGCGCTGACGCTCGCGCTGAGCTTGGCGCAGGGCGGACTCGGCCTTGTGTCCACGGGGCACAACGAGCGCGCCGCCGCCGCGGCGGCAATCGCGCAAGCCGCGGCGCTCGCGTGCGCGATTTCGTTCGCGTGCTTGGTTTATGCGTTCGTGACGTCGGACTTTTCGGTCGGCGCGGTCGCCGCGAACTCGCACATCGACAAGCCGCTGATCTACAAAATAGCCGGCACGTGGGGGAACCATGAAGGCTCGATGCTCTTGTGGTGCTTCGTGTCAGCATTGTTCGGCGCGATCCTGGCGCTTCGCCGTGGCGAGCAGAGTTACGGCCTCTGGTCGCGTGCGATCGGCGTGCAAGGCTTCGTCACGGCCGGTGCGCTGATCTACACGCTCTTTCTGTCGAACCCGTTCGCCCGTCTCGATCCGGCGCCCATGCAGGGCAGCGGCCTTAACCCGCTGCTGCAGGACCCCGCGCTCGCCGCGCACCCGCCTCTGCTCTACCTCGGCTATGTTGGTCTGAGCGTGCCGTTCTCGCTGGCGATCGCTGCGCTGATCGAAGGCCGGGTGGATCAAGCTTGGGCGAAGGCGCTGCGACCTTGGACGCTTGCGGCCTGGACCTTCCTCACGCTTGGCATCGGATTGGGATCGTATTGGGCTTATTACGAACTCGGCTGGGGCGGCTGGTGGTTTTGGGACCCAGTTGAGAACGCGAGCTTCATGCCTTGGCTCGTGGCGTGCGCGCTGGTGCATTCCGCCATCGTGACGGAACGGCGCGGCTCGATCGCGAGCTGGACGATCCTACTGGCGATCATGGGGTTCGGCTTGGCGTTGCTTGGCACTTTCCTGGTGCGCTCCGGCGTGCTCACTTCGGTGCACGCCTTTGCGGTCGATCCACGCCGCGGCATTGCAGTGCTTGTGCTGTTGGCGATCGCCTTGGGTATCGGCTTCACGCTCTACGCTTGGCGTGCGCCCAAACTGGCGCAGCCCACGGGCTTTGCCGCCGTGAGCCGCGAGAGCATGTTGGTCTGGAATAATTTTGGCTTGGCCGTCGCTGCCGGCGTCGTGCTGATTGGCACGCTCTACCCGCTGCTCGTGGAAGCGATGGGCGGCGGCCTGATTTCTGTTGGACCGCCGTTTTTCAACATGACGGTTGCGCCCCTGTTGGGGGCGTTATTCTTGCTGTTGCCGTTCGGGCCGATGTTGTCTTGGCGCGTTGGTGATTTCCGCGACTCCGCCAAGAAACTCGCGCCCGCGGCCATTCTTGCGGCGCTCACTCTTATCGCCGCGCTGGTGCTCGCGAACGGACGTGCGCTTCCGGCGATTGGTCTGGCGCTCGGTGTCTGGTTGATCGCGGGCGGCCTGATCTATCTGTGGACGCGCGTGCAGCGCGGCGAAGGTAAGGCGCTGCGAAAGTTCGCACTGCTGCCTCTCGCTGTTTGGTCGATGAGTACCGCACACATTGGCGCCGGCGTGCTCACCGTGGGCGCGATCGCCGAGACCGCTTTTCGTAAAGAGCAGGCCGCCGTCATGAACCCGGGTGACAGCGTAGACTTCATCGGTCGCCGCGTAACATTGCTGGAGGTGGGGGAGACCGAGGGGCCGAATTATTCGACGACGCGCGCGAACTTCCGCGTTGAACGCCCCGGCGAGGTGCAGCGTATGTCCGCCGAGCGGCGCTTCTATCCAACCTCGCCGATGCCGACGACAGAAGTTGGCATCCTCAGCGGTCTAGACGGCGATCTCTACGTCGCGCTAGGCGAGGCTGGTCGCGACGGTTCGGGCTGGACGGTGCGGCTCTATTACAATCCGCTCGTGCACCTCATCTTCATCGGCGCGACCATGATGGCGCTGGGCGGTGCGTTGAGCTTGCTCGCGCTGGCGCGGCGCCGGAAGGTGAAGCCATGAGCCTTTCGGCCATACTTCTCGCCGTTGCTGCGCCCGCCGTGTTGGGAGATCCCGCGCAGGATGCCCGGGCGCATGCGCTCGAGATGGAGATCCGCTGCGTCCAGTGTCAGAATGAGCCGATCGCGCAATCCACCTCGGAGATCGCCGCCGACATGCGGACGCTTGTTCGCGAGCGGGTCGCGGCGGGGGACAGCGACGCGGAAATCCGCGATTTTTTCCGCGAGCGTTATGGAGATTTCGTCCTATTTCGGCCGCCGGTGGACGCCCGTACCTGGTTGCTGTGGGCGACGCCGGTGCTGCTTTTTTTGATCGGCTTGTGGGCAATTCTCTCGATCCGGGCCCGAGTGCGGCCAGACGGCGCGCCGCTGACGCCGGAAGAGGGTGAACGCTAAGCGTCGCACCTCATGGGTGTTTCGTCGTGGCTGGCGGCGTTGAGCCTAAAAAAAGGCGCCTGCCGCCGCCTCAATTGATCGCAACTTCGCCCAAAACGGCCCTTACGGGACCGACACATGAGCTTATGTTGGGTGTAAGCGCCTGTCCGGGTTAGGCTGCCCCACGTCCTTTCGAGGGTCTCGATGATTGAAGCTGGTACCGTAAAGTTCCTCCGTCGCACGCTGATTGCCGGCGGAAGCGCGATCGCCCTGTTCGCGGGCTTCGCTGGCGCGCCCATGGTTTTCTCCAATGGCGCCAACGCCCAGGAGATCAACCCGACCGCCATCGCGCCGCCGAGCGGGGCGCCGATGAGCTTCGCGAACTTGATTGAGCGTGTGCGTCCGGCCGTGGTCTCCGTGACTGTGCGCCAGCGCCCCGACGCCGCGACTGGGCCTCAAGTCGAAGGGTTGCCGCCGGGGTTCGAGGAATTCTTCCGGGGCCGACCTGGCCGGCCTGGCGGCCCTGCGCCGACTTCGCTCGGTTCGGGCTTCTTCATTGATCAGAGCGGCGTGATCGTCACCAATCATCACGTTATCGAAGGCGCGGAAGAGATTACCATCCGCACCAGTGAAGGGCGCGACCTCCCGGCTGACATCGTCGGCTCCGATGAAGCCACGGACATCGCCGTGCTGCGCGTGCGCGGCGGCGGCCGTTTCCCGTATGTGACCTTCGACGACGCCAGCCATGTGCGCGTCGGCGATTGGGTCGTCGCCGTCGGCAATCCGTTCGGGCTCGACGGCACTGCCACGGCGGGCATCGTCTCGGCCATGGGACGCCGAGATGCGGGTTCATCCGCCTATGTCGATTACATGCAAATTGACGCGCCCATTAACCGCGGCAATTCGGGCGGCCCGACCTTCGATCTCGCCGGCAACGTCATCGGCGTGAATAGCGCCATCTTCTCGCCGACGGGCGGCAATGTGGGCATCGGGTTCGCCATTCCCGCCAACACCGCCAACAGCATCGTTCAGCAAATTCTGCAGAGCGGCCGCGTATCGCGCGGCTGGATCGGGGTTTCTATCCAGCCACTGGATGAAGACATCGCCCGCAGCTTGGGCCTGGACGAACCGCGCGGCGCACTGATTGCTAGCGTGGTGCCGGACGGTCCGGCGGCGCGCGCGGGCCTGCAACAGGGCGATGTTGTTCTGACGTTTAACGGACAGCGCATCGAAGACAGCCGTGATCTGACGCAGCGCGTGGGGGCCACGGCGATCGGCGCTAACGCGCGCGTGGAAATTCTGCGCGGTGGCAATCGCCGCACGCTAAACCTGCGTCTGCAGGAGCGTCCGTCTGAGCAGCAGCTCGCCGCGAACACGCCGGCGCCGAACGCAACCCCGCCAGAAACCAGGCCAGAAGGCGCCCCCGGTGTTGCGCAAAGCTCGTTGGGCGTCTCGGTGCGCCCAGCGACGTCAGAGGATCGCACGCGCTATGAACTCGGCGCGAATGAAGCAGGTCTCGTCGTCACCGCCGTCGAGCCGGACAGCGATGCCGCGAGCAAGGGCATCCGCGTTGGCGACATCATTCTGCAGGCGGGCGGCCGCAGCGTGCGTACCGCCGCGGAGCTCAGCACCGCGGTTGACGCCGCGCGCCGCGCGAACCGTCCGCTCCTGCTGCAGGTGGATGGCCGCGCGGGCCGCCGCTTCATTGCCGCAGAGGTCAGCGAATAACCGGTGAGGGAGAACGCATGCGGGTACTTCTCGTTGAAGATGACGCCGATATGGCCGCCAGCCTCAAGGCGTCGCTGACGGCGGACGAACACGACGTCGAGATCGCGGCCGATGGCGAGTTGGGCGAGTCGATGGCGCTCAGCGGCGGCTATGATGTCATCGTGCTCGATCGCATGCTGCCGAAGAAGATCGGCACCGCAGTGATCAAGGATTTGCGCGATCAAGGATTGTCGACACCGGTGTTGATGCTGTCGGCGCTGCATGATGAGGATCACCGCGTCGAAGGTCTTGAGGCTGGCGCCAATGATTATCTTGGCAAGCCGTATTCGACGCGCGAGCTATTAGCGCGCGTGAAAGCGCTCTGGAACGGTCGCGACCGTGATGCGCAGACGCGGCTTCAGGTCGGCGATCTGGAGATGGACTTGCTGGCCCGCACCGTGAAGCGCGGCGGCAAGAAGCTTGACCTTCAGCCGCGCGAATTCCGGCTGCTCGAGTATCTCATGCGGAATGCGGGTCAGACGGTGACGCGCAAGATGCTGCTTGAGAACGTGTGGGATTATCATTTCGATCCGCAAACGAACGTGATTGACGTGCATATTTCGCGTCTGCGCTCGAAGATCGATCGCGATTTCGCGCAATCCCTGCTGCACACGGTGCGAGGTTCAGGTTATCGACTGGAGGCATGAGGCCAAGCCTCGCGCTTCTCCGGACCACCACGTTCCGGCTTGCTTTGGTGCAAGCCGGGATTGTGCTCGCCTTTGTCGTCGCGCTTCTCGTCTACATCTACGTGGCGACGATCGGCCAGCTCAACGCCGATTCTGATGTCTTGGCCGAGCAAGAATATGCCGCGCTTGAGCGCGCTTATGGCGAAGGCGGCATTCGTCGGTTGAACCAGGAAGTCGTCGAACGCGCAGCGCGCCAAGGGCCGCTGCTCTACGTACTGGCCGAAAGCAACGGCGCGGTCATCACAGGGGATTTTCAGCAATTGCCGGCTGTGCCCGTCGGCGACGCGGTACAGCGGCTCGACTTCAATTTTGAGCGCACGGACGAAAGCGGCGCCGACCAAAGCGGGCGTGCGCGCGGGCAGGTCGGGCGTTTGCTCAACGGGCCCATCCTGTTGGTCGCGCGCGATCTGGGAGACAGCGCGCTGATCACGGGCCGCATCACGCGCGCGCTTTGGACCGTCGCCTTGCTGGGGCTGCTGACTTCGGTCGCTAGCGGCCTGATCGGCGCTTGGCTGGCCTCGCGACGCGTTGAGGCGCTCACCAACACAACGCGCGATGTAATGTCGGGCGACCTTACGCGGCGCGCGCCGGTTCGCGGCGAGGGCGACGAGTGGGACGAACTCGCGCTTGCGATCAACGCCATGCTCGACCGGCTTGAGCGCTTAATGCACATCTCGCGCACGGCTGGCGACGCGATTGCGCACGATCTGCGCTCGCCGCTAACGCGCTTTCGCCATCGTCTGGAATCCGCGCTCGACGCGCCGGCCGATGTGGAGGCGGATCGCGAAGCGCTGCGTAAGGCGTTGGAGGAGGCGGACCGCCTGCTCGACATGTTCGCGGCGGTGCTGCGCCTGGCGCGGGTGGAATCCAACCCGGATTGGCGCTTTGAGCCAATCGATGCGACGGAGGCGTTGCGCGAATTGGTGGAATTCTACGAACCGGCCGCCGAGGAGCAGGGACGCACCTTGCGCGGCGAGATCAGCGACGGTCTCGTGCTCAGCGGCGAGCATGGCCTCTTTGCCCAGGCTGTCTCCAACCTTATTGAGAACGCGCTCAAATACACGCCTGAGGGCGGCCACGTGGAGGTGCGCGCAGTGCGAAGGCCGGATGGGCGCATTGAAATTGCCGTCTCGGACGACGGCCCGGGTATTCCGCCGGCCGACCGTGAGCGCGTGCTTGAACGCTTTGTGCGTTTGGAGAGTGCACGCTCCTCGCCAGGCGCAGGGTTGGGCTTGAGTCTGGTCGCGGCGGTGGCGCGCCTGCACCGAGGCGGACTGCATTTGCGCGATGGTTTGGGAGATGACACCCATCGGGGACTGTGCGCGGCGCTGGTGCTGCCCGCCATCGACGCGGCGGCGGCGCGTTGATGCGCGCGGTGTCTCGCGCCTTGGCCAAAGCTGCGCCGCCCTCGGCGCTGCAGGGCTCACACTGGGCCGACGCCGCCGCGTCGGCCGTGGAGAACGCGCCCTATTTACGTCATCTGATGGAGCGCAGGCCGGACCTGCTTGAAGGGGCCGAGGCGGATTGGGCGGAGCGGTTGTTGCGCGAAGCTTTGGGCCAAGCGCACGCGATCGCACTGGAGCCTCCTCCTATTGAAGAAGCAATGGCTGTGCTGCGCCGCGCCAAGGACGCTGTCCATTTGGCGACAGCCCTCGCCGATCTTGCGCGTGATTGGCCGCTTATGCGTGTGACGGGCGCGATCACCGATTTTGCCGACGCCGCGTTGCGCGCGGCGCTCGCGGTCGCAGCGCGCGAGGGCGAGCAGCGCGGCGACATCACGCTTGCGGCGTTCGATGGAGACGATGGCCCCGTGCCCGGGCTTCTTCTCATTGCTATGGGCAAAATGGGCGCCGGTGAGCTGAACTATTCAAGCGACATCGATTTCTCGGTGTTCTTCGATAGCGAGCTGCTGCGCACGACCAATGCGCGTGAGCCGCGCGTCGCTGCCGTCCGTCTCGTGGCGCCGCTTGTGCGCGCGTTGGAGGAGGTGACGGCGGACGGTTACGTTTTCCGTACCGATTTGCGGCTTCGGCCCGATCCAGGCTCAACACCGGTGGCGGTGTCGGTCGCTTCGGCCGAGCACTATTACCAAAATCTCGGTCAAAACTGGGAACGCGCGGCGTTCATCAAGGCCCGCGCCGCCGCTGGCGATCGAACCTGCGGCCGCGGCTTTCTCGCGTCGCTCGAGCCGTTCATTTGGCGCAAGCATTTGGATTTCGCCGCCGTCGAAGATGTACACTCCATCAAGCGCCAAATCCTGTCGGCGCACAAGAGCGCCGAACTGAGCGAGCCGGTGTTTGACGTTAAGCTCGGTCGCGGCGGCATTCGAGACATCGAATTGTTCGCGCAAACTCAGCAATTGATCCTCGGCGGGCGCAATCGCAAGCTGCGCGCGCAGGGGACGCTCGCCGCGCTTGATGCGCTGGTAGACGCAGGCGCCATCGCCGCGTCCGCGCGCGATGCATTGCATGAGGCGTATGTGTTCTTCCGCGAAGTCGAGCATCGCATTCAAATGTTGGAGGACGCGCAGACGCATCACGTGCCGCGTGATGCAGAGGTGCGGGCCCGTGTGGCGGCGCTCGCCGGATTTGACTCACTAGGGGCGTTCGATTCCGCGTTGATCGAGCGGCGTAAAATTGTGTCCGACATTGACCATCAATTGTTCGGCCGCGGCGAAAGCCTCGCGGACCCGATGGGCAGTCTGATTTTTACAGGCGTCGAAGATCATCCGGAGACTCTGAAGACGATCGAAAAACTTGGGTTCAAGCGGTCGGACTACGTCAGCCAGACCATTCGCGGTTGGCACCATGGCCGTATCCGGGCCATGCGCTCGGAGCGGGCGCGCGAGTTGTTGACGCGACTGACGCCGCGCTTGCTCCGTGCGCTCGCCGCCGCTGGCGATCCGGACCAGGCATTCGCGCGCTTCGAGACCTTTTTCTCTGGCTTGATCGCGGGCGTGCAGGTGCTGTCGCTGCTTGAGGCGCGGCCTTCGTTCCTCGATCTGCTGGCGCGCATTCTGACGCTCGCGCCACGCTTGGCCGATGCTTTGGCGAGGCGCCCGGCCTTGCTGGACGCGTTGATCGAACCACGTTTCGCCATCCCCCTTGCGCAGGATGAGCCGGGCGCGCTGGCGCGGCAGCTGCAGGAGCGCTTGTCTGACGCCGAAAGCTTTGAAGCCAAGCTTAACGCTGCGCGTCGTTTCCAGCGCGAGGAAGCGTTCCGTATCGGCGTGCAGGTCTTGGACAATGTAGCCAACGCACAGGACGCCGGCGCTGCTTATGCCGATTTGGCGGAGGCTTGCGTGCGCGCCATGGCCGATGCGGCGCTCGGTGAAGTCGAGCGGATGTACGGACCGCAACCCGGCGCCTTTGTCGTGCTCGCGTTGGGCAAATTCGGCGGCCGCGAACTGGCGGAAGGTTCTGATCTCGACGTCATGCTTGTCTATGAGGCATCGACCGAGGAGCCAGGCGGAAAGCTCACCTCTGGCGAGTTCTATGCGCGCCTAACGCAGCGCCTCATCAGTGCGCTCTCGGCGCCGACGGAGGAAGGAGCGCTCTACGAGATCGACACTAAACTCCGGCCCTCAGGTTCCAAGGGTCCGGTGGCGGTGCGGCTATCGTCATTTGAGCGCTATTACGCCGAGGAGGCTTGGACGTGGGAGTTGCAAGCCTTGACGCGATTGCGTGCCGTTGCCGGCGACGACGCGCTCGCCGCGCGGGTGACTGCTATCGCGCACGACACGCTGGCCCGTCCGCGGGACCCTGAGAAGGTGCGCGCGGACGTCGCGAATATGCGTGGGTTGATGGAACGCGAACGGGCGGGACGCAGCGTTTGGGATTTGAAATTGGCGCCCGGAGGATTCGTCGATATCGAGTTCATCGCGCAGGCGCTGCAATTGATCTACGCTTCGGCGCACCGAGAGGTCCTCGTCGCCAATACCGGAGAGGCGCTGGATCGACTCAAGGAAGCGGGCGTGCTGGCGGCGGACGCCCACGGCGACCTTACCGAGGCTTGGCGCCTCTGGAGCGACCTGCAGCAGATATTGCGGATCTGCGGCTCGGGTGAATTCGTAATCGACGTCGCGCCAAGGTTAATGAACCTGGTTGGCGTATCGGATCTGGATGCCCTCGAGGCTACCGTGCGCGTGATGCAGGCGGCCGTTCGGGAGCGCTTTGTGCAAATCGTTGGCGTGCTGGGCGACGGAAGTCGGCCTCTTGGCCGTTAGAGGGCGAAAGACGGAGTTCTCTATGCGGAAGACGTGGTTGATACTGGCGGTCTGTTTTATGGCGAGTCCAGCGTGGGCTCAGGCGGGCGGTATGGCTCAGCGGATCGCGGCGCTCGATCTCAATGGCGATGGCGCGATCACACGCGCAGAGGCGCGCGAGGCGCGCGCGATCGCTTTCGACCGTGCGGACACAAATGGGGACGGCCAGCTCAGCGAGGCCGAGCGCAACGCCATGGGCAACGGCCAAGGCGGACGTATGCGCGGCGGCGGTTTTGGCGACGCCGACGCCAACAATGACGGGCGCATAAGCCGTGACGAAGCCATGTCGGCGCCCTATCGCGCGTTTGATCGCCTCGATTCCAACAATGACGGCGTGATCAGCAGCCAGGAAATGCAAGCCGTGCGTCGCTTCGGCGGCTGAGCTGACGAAGGAGGGCCGAGCGCGAATGATTGATCCGGACGCAGAACTCGTCCGGAACGCGGGGGCCGGGGACGCCCGTGCCGCGGACGCATTGGTGCGCCGGCATTTGCCGAAAATGATCGGTCTCGCGCGGCGCATGCTGAATGACGGCGCCGAAGCGGAGGATGTGGCGCAGGAGGTGTTTCTACGGGTGTGGCGCGAGGCGCCGCGCTGGAAGCCGGGCGCAGCCAAGTTCGAAACCTGGATGCACCGCGTCGCGCTGAACCTTTGCTACGACCGCCTGCGCCGTAGACGCGAAAAGTCCGATCCGGACGCTGGGCTCTACGTGGCCGACCATCGCCCAATGCCAACCGAGCAATGGCTTGCGCGTCAGCGCGAGGCGAGAGTTCATACAGCCCTAGCCGGACTGCCGGAGCGGCAGCGCGCGGCGCTCGTGTTGGTGCATTTTCAGGAGCTCAGCAACATTGCGGCGGCGGAAATGCTTGGGATCAGCGTTGAAGCCCTTGAATCGCTGTTGGCGCGCGGCAGACGCACATTGAAGGCGGCGCTGGCGGATGTCGCAGCGGATTTGATTGGAGACGCCGGCGGCGTCTCCTCGGTGTGAGGACAGAGCGATGGACCGTGCACGGTTCGAGACATTGCTGGCGGCTTATGGCGCGGACAGGAATCGCTGGCCAGAAGAGGAGCGAGCGGAAGCGGACGCGTTCCTAGAGCGCCACCGCGCCGACTTGGACGAGGAACTCAAGGCCGCGCAAGAGATCGACGCACTGCTCTCCCACGCTGTCGCCACGCCAGAACTTGGGGGCCTCTCGGCTAGCATCCTCGCGGCGGCGCCGAGGCGCAGCGAAGGGTTCGATCGGCGGGCGTGGTTGGCGCTGGCGGCATGCGCCGTGTTCGGTGTCGTTCTGGGCTATGGCGGCGGCTTGTTGGCCCCGGCGCCGATCGAGGACGATTCCTATTTCGCCATGGCGTTTGAAGCGCCCATGGCCGGAGATGAAGGATGAGCGAACGACGTTTTCCTTGGCGCACGCTGCTTTTTGTCTCAGTGGCGGTCAATCTGCTGGTGATCGGCGGCATTGTCGGCGCGTTGGCGTCCGGAGTTCGCGTCCAACGCGACGATCCGGAGGCGATGGTGGCGCGCATGCCTGCGCCGCGCGCGTTCATGGCGGCGCTGCCATCCGAGACGCGGGTGAAGATCCGCGCTGAACTGGTCAATTCGTGGACGGAGACCCGGGCGGCGCGCATCGAGGCGCGCAATGCGCGCCGTGATGCGTTCGCGGCGGTTGGCAGCGAGCCGTTCGACGCAGCTGGCGTGAAGGCGGCGTTCGCGCGCATGCGCGCCGCTGATCAAGCGGCGATCGGCGTTTTCCATGACAACATGATCGACGCGTTCGCGCAGCTGACACCGGAGGAGCGGGCGATCGCACTCGAGGCGCTTCGCAACGCGGTGCCTGCGACCCGTCGAGGTGAGATTGATGAAGCGGACGCCGCCCCCACGCGGGCGCCAGCGGCGCAGGAGCGCTTGCAGGAAATGCAAAACCTGACGCCTGAAGAACGGCGCGAGCGTATCCGGGAGCGCCTCCGCGAGCGACGCGAAGAACGCCGCCAGCAGCAGGGCACGCTGACGCCCTAATTAATCACTCCGCGGCGGTGGCTTCTGCTTCGCGCTGACCCCCGAAGGTGCGCGGCAGCGTCACGGTGACGATCGTGCCCCGGCCAACCTCGCTCTGAATCGAGAGCTTGCCGCCGTGCATCTCCGCGAGCGATTTGGTGAGCGCGAGGCCGAGGCCCGTGCCGTGATTGTTGCGTGTGAGTTCTTCTTCGACCTGCTCGAATGGGCGCGCGAGGCGCGGCAAGTGCTCGGGCGGGATGCCGCAGCCGGTATCGACAACGCGCAGCGTCAGTCCCGTGTTTGTACCGCGGGCATGCACCATGATCGCGCCGTGATCCGTGAATTTCACAGCATTAGAGAGCAGGTTCAGCAGAATCTGCTTCACGGCGCGATGGTCGGCTTCGATTTCCGGTAGGTCCTCTGCATCCACAACGATGGAGAGGCCCTTTTCTTCGGCCTTGCGTTTTGTGAGACGCACCGCCTGATCAATGGCGACGCTCGGGTCGAGCGGACGCGGTGTCAGCGTGAGCTTGTTCGCCTCGATCTTGGCCATGTCGAGAATGTCGTTGATCAGATCGAGCAGGTGATTGCCGCTGTCAAAAATGTCGCTGGAGTATTGCTTGTATTGCTCGTTGCCGATGGGGCCGAACAATTCCTTCGACATGATTTCCGAGAAGCCGATGACGGCGTTCAGCGGCGTCCGCAGTTCGTGGCTCATATTGGCCAAGAAGGTGCTCTTGGCGCGGCTGGCCTCTTCGGCCTTCTGACGTTCTTCGTGCGCTTCCTTGGCAAGAGCCTTGATCCGGTACTCTTGGCTTTCGGCGCGGGTCAGTGCGTCCGACAGGCGCTTCTCGTTGCGCGCGAGCTCGAGTTCCTGGCGTTTGAGGGGCGTAATGTCGACGCCGACCGTGATCAGCCCGCCATCGGCGGCGCGGCGTTCAACGATGTGCAGCCATTGACCGCTCGCAAGCTCGATGACGCGCACGTCCGGATTGTCCGGCTCATGCTTTTCCCGGCGGATCGCGGGAATCGAGGCGGCGGCGATCGCTTCGTACGAAGCGCGCTGGCGCAGGATTTCTGGGCCGAGCCTGAAGGCTTCGGCGAAGCTCTGATTCCACAGCAGCAACCGCCGCCGTGTGTCCCAAAGCGCGAACGGACCCGAGAAGTTCTCGATCGCCGCGCGCAACTGGCGCTCCAAATGCGACACGCGTTGCTCGGCCTCGAAACGCTGGGTCGCGTCAATCACGGTGCCGAACACGCGCATCTCGCTGCGGCCGCTGGAATCTTCGACGGCCGCGCCGCGCACCTCGATCCACGCCAACGCACCGTTGCGCATCACCCGGAAGCGGGCGTCGAGCATACCGGCCTCGCGCGTGCGGCGGAAATCCTCTTCGACGCCAAAGCGATCCTCGCTGACCACAAGTTCCAGCAACTCGCGCAAACTCAGGGTGTCGCCGGGGGCGCCGAGCAGCCGTGAGGCTTGCTCGGACAATTGAACTTCGTCCGCGCCAGGACGCCATTCGATGACGCCAACCTTGGCGCCGTCGGCAGCGATACGGAAATGCGTTTCCGCGCGCGCGGCCTCGGCTTCGGCAAGGCGTGCGCGCTGGCCATTCTGGCGCATCAGCAGATAAAGCACGGCAATTGCGGCCAGAGGCGCGGCCGCGACCAGTGAGAAACTGAGCAAGGCGCCAAACCAAAGCTGGAGATCGGTGCGCGTCGGCGAGGATACCATCACCCGGAACCCGCCGATGTGGGCGGGAGCCTCAGCCGCGACCCAGGCCGACCCGGCGCTGTCGCTGATCAGTGCGCCGCCGCCATTTTCGCGCGTTGCGCTCAGGATTTGTTGCTGGGAGCGCACGCCCGCGCTCTGCAGCGCCGGCGACGCGTACACGACCTGGCCATCCGGCGTCGCAATCAGCACCCGCGCGTCATTATCGATTTCTGGGAGCAGGCGCGCGGCGTCGATTATCGTCACAAGGGAGCGATCGCCGATCCGCTGCACCAAGGTCGGCGCAGTCGCGAGTTCGCCCATCGACGGCGCTCCCGCCCACGCACTGCCGCCGGCGCTTTGCGAGGCCTGCACTGCGGCGATCACTAGCGCCGTGTGATCGGGATTGGTGAGCGCTTCAATTTGACCGCCGCGCGAGACAACCGCCGCCGCCGTCGCCGCAGGCGCGCTCGCCGCGGCGGTCGCGATGGCGTTTGCATCGACGACGCCGCCGCTGACAGCGAGGTCGGCCGCGCCATTGGACGCGCCAGCGGTGAGCGCCAGATTGGCATTCACGCGCTCGGCGATGAGGCCCGCCGTCGAGGCCTGCGCGGCGATGATCGTTTCGGCGGCGGAGTCGTGGTGCGCTTTGATCTGCGCGCTCATCGCCGCGAAGAACGCGACGATGAACATGAGCACCAGCACAATAAAGGGCCGGCTGGCCTTGTCGGGTGAAACGCCCGCGGCCGTTAGAGTTTCAGCACTGGACACAAGACTTCCTTCGGCCGCCCCGAATCGCCGTTCGGAATTCTGAAGAGCGCAAATCGTATAGAAGGCGTAAACGTTCTGTCGAGCCGGTCTGCCAGTCTACTCCACCGGCGTGGAAAGTGTCGCCAGAAAGCGTCACATCGGTTACGCCAGTGTGCGCTCCACCATTTCTCGGGTATTTTTCGAGAGATTTGTTAACGCGGCTAGGCGTTCCAGAGCGGTGCGGGCATGGCTCTGTCGCGCCCCATCGAACCGCTTCCATGATTCGAACGGTGTCAACAGCCGCGCTGCCAGCGCGGGATTCAGCGGATCAATCTGTTCCACCAAGGCGGCCAGGAAGCGATAGCCGCCGCCCTCCGCGCTGTGGAAAACGCGCGGATTGCGCATGGCGAACGCGGCGGCGAGCGCGCGCACGCGATTCGGATTCTTCAGGTTGAAATCGGGATGCGTGCGCAGCCGCTCGGCGCGCGCAAGCGCATCGGCGCGTGGCGACGACGCTTGGATCGCGAACCATTTGTCGATGACGAGGGGGTTGCTCTTCCAGCGGTCGTAGAATTGCGTGAGCGCAGTGTCGAATGCATCGCTGCCCGACGCGCCGAGGGCTTCTAGCGCCGCCGCGGACTCTGTCATGCTGCGTGCGCTGCCGTACACAGCGAGGAAAAGGTCGCTTTGCTCGGCGCCAAGTGAAGAGAGCAGGTCGAGCGCCGCCGCTTTGAGGGCGCGTCGGCCCGCCGCCTCGGCGCCAGGCGAGAACGGCGTTTCGCTCCGCGCGCTGGCGAGCGGCGTCAGCTTGTCTCGGAGCGTGGAGGCGACGGTGCGGCGCAAGGCCTCCCGGGCGACATAGAGGGTTTCGGGATCGGGATTTTGCGCGGTGAGCAACAACTCGTTCAAATCGGGCAGGCGCAACGCGAGCGCGGCGAATGCGGGGTCCTCTTGCGCGCGATCCAATTCGCGCCCGAGCGCGGAGGCGAGGGCGGGGGCGGCGCCTGGGGCTTCACCGAGCATGATGTCGCGCGCGATCGACTGCCCCGCTTCCCAACGCGTGAAGGGATCGGGATCGTGCGCCATCTGCGCCAGGCGCTGATCGATCGTGAGGTCGTCATCCAGCGTAACAGGCGCCGAAAAGCCGCGCAGCACCGCTGGGATGGGCTCCTCCACCACGTCCGAGAATCTCAGCGTGGTCTCGTTGCTGGTCAGGACGATTTGGTGTTCGACGCGGGAGATGGTGTCGCCGTCCCGTTTTGAGGCGATGATGACGCCATCCTTGGCGATGAACCCAATCTGCAGCGGGATCGGCAACGGCTCCTTAGTAGGCTGACCGGGCGTGGGGGCTGTGTGCTGGCTCAAAGTCAGCGTGAACGTGCGCGCTGCGGCGTCATATGCGCTCCGCGCCCTGAGCGCAGGCGTGCCCGCTTGCTCATACCATTTCATGAAGTGCTTTAGGCTCTGACCCGAGGCTTCCTCGAAGCAGGCGATGAAATCCTCGACTGTTGAGGCCGTGCCGTCGCGACGTTCGAAATAGAGTTGCATGCCGCGCGCGAAGGCGTCGGCGCCGATCACGCGTTTCAGCATGCGAATGACTTCACCGCCCTTCTCATAAACGGTCGCGGTGTAGAAATTGTCGATTTTCTGATAGCTCGAGGGGCGGACCGGGTGCGCCAGGGGGCCTGCGGCTTCGCTGAATTGCCGTCAGCGCCGGCGCTTC
>NZ_DASVYD010000035.1:0-13612 GCF_036392335.1 Vitreimonas sp. | reverse complement strand
CATGCATGCGTCGGCCTCGAACGACCCCGAAGCATTCTGGGGCGTGCACGGCCAGCGCCTCGATTGGATCAAGCCCTACACCAAGGTGAAGGACACCAGCTTCAACGAAGCCGATTTCCACATCCGCTGGTACGAAGACGGCATCCTCAATGTCAGCGCCAATTGCATCGATCGCCATCTCGCCACGCGCGGCGATCAAACCGCGATCATTTGGGAAGGCGACGATCCGAGCCAATCGCGGCACATCACCTATCGCGAGCTGCACGCGGAAGTCTGCAAATTCGCCAACGTGCTCAAAGCGCGCGGCGTAACCAAAGGCGACCGCGTCACCATCTATATGCCGATGATCCCCGAGGCGGCTTACGCCATGCTCGCCTGCGCGCGCATCGGCGCCATCCATTCGGTCGTGTTCGGCGGCTTTTCCCCCGAGAGCCTCGCCAGCCGCATCAAGGATTGTGACTCGCGCTGCGTCATCACCGCCGACGAAGGCGTGCGCGGCGGCAAGATCATTCCGCTCAAACACAATGTCGATGAAGCGCTGACGCACGCGCACACGCCGACCGACGTCAACACCGTGATCGTCGTCACCCGCACCGGCGCAGGCGTGCCGATGACCGAGGGCCGTGATGTTGTGTACGAAGACGCGGCTGCAAACGTCAGCGCCGATTGCCCGCCCGAGCCGATGGGCGCGGAAGATCCGCTCTTCATCCTCTACACCTCAGGCTCCACCGGCAAACCCAAAGGCGTGCTGCACACGACTGGCGGCTATCTCGTCTATGCGTCGATGACGCATCAATACGTGTTCGATTATAAAGACGGCGACATTTATTGGTGCACCGCCGATGTGGGTTGGGTCACCGGCCACAGCTACATCGTCTATGGCCCGCTCGCGAACGGCGCGACCACGCTCATCTTCGAAGGCGTGCCGAATTACCCGACGAATTCGCGCTTCTGGGACGTGATCGACAAGCACAAGGTCAACACCTTCTACACCGCCCCCACCGCCATCCGCGCGCTCATGCGCGACGGCGAAGCGCCGGTGAAACGCACCTCGCGCGCAAGCCTGCGTCTCATCGGCACCGTCGGCGAACCCATCAATCCCGAAGCCTGGCTCTGGTATTATCGCACAGTGGGCGACTCGCGTTGCCCCGTGGTCGACACCTGGTGGCAAACCGAAACCGGCGCCGCGCTCATTACCAATCTGCCTGGCGCCACGGCGATGAAGCCCGGCTCCGCCACACGGCCCTTCTTCGGCATCAAGCCCGCGCTGGTCGACGACAAAGGCGAATTTCTCGACGGCGCCGCGAGCGGCAATCTCGTGCTGCTCGATTCCTGGCCGGGCCAGATGCGCACCGTCTATGGCGATCATCAGCGCTTCTTCGACACGTACTTCCGCACCTATCCCGGCACGTATTTCACCGGCGACGGCTGCCGCCGTGACGAGGACGGCTATTATTGGATCACCGGCCGCGTCGATGACGTGCTGAACGTCAGCGGCCATCGCATCGGCACCGCCGAAATCGAAAGCGCGCTCGTCGCGGATACGAAAGTCGCCGAAGCTGCTGTCGTCGGCTATCCGCACGACATCAAAGGCCAAGGCATCTATTGCTTCGTCACCTTGAAGCAGGGCGTGGAGCCCAGCGACGAGCTCAAACGCGAACTCGTCCAATATGTCCGCCACGAAATCGGCCCGACAGCGACGCCCGACATCATCCAATGGGCCCCCGGCCTGCCCAAAACCCGCAGCGGCAAGATCATGCGGCGTATCCTCCGCAAGATCGCCGAAAACGAACTCAGCAATCTCGGCGACACCAGCACGCTGGCCGATCCGAGCGTGGTCGATGATCTGGTGCGCAATCGGGTGAGCGGGTAACGCACCTTTGCTTTGCCCGGCGGTTCAGCCGCATTGCTGAACTCCACCGTATCATGCACCGCTCGCGCATGGATTTTGTCTATTGTCACGGCCTACCTGGCGCGCCGACGGAATTGCGCGCCTTGGCGCCGGCCGAGCACTTGCGCGGCGCGCGGCTTCTCGATCGGCTGACTCAAAAGCCCGCCACCTATGCTGATCGCGTATGCAGCGGCTTCGACGCGCTCAACATTTCAGAACCTATCGACGTCGTCGGCTTCTCGCTTGGGGCGATGGCTGCGGCGCACATTGCCGCCTATCGACCAGCGCAAGTACGCAAGCTCGTGTTGATCTCGCCGGCTGCGCCGCTGGAGCTTGGTGACTTCCTCCCAGCGATGGCCGGGCGGCCCGTTTTCGAAGCTGCGCGGCGCGGCGCGTTCTCATTGCGGCTGCTTAGTAGCGTCCAATCGATTATGGCGTCGCGCGTACCAGACTTCATGCTCAAGACTATGTTCGCCACCAGCAACGCGGTGGAGCGCGATCTGCTCACCAATCCGGCATTCGTGGGAATGGTCGTTGAGGCGCTCAGGCAATGTCTGGGCGCGCAACAAGAAGCATATCGCGCGGAACTGATCACGTATGTCCGCCCCTGGGCGCATGTTCTCGATGCAGCCACGTGCGAAACTGAGATTTGGCAGGGTGACGAAGACACATGGACGCCGCCGGACATGGCGCGCGCGCTGACAACGCGATTGCAGCCACGCGCCACACTGAACATCCTCGAAGGCTTGGGGCATTATACAACATTGCAGGCCGCGCTGGCGCAGCGTGCGCTCGCGAACGCCTAGCTTCTTGGCAACGGGCTAGCTTGTGACCGCGCGCCGCGCTAATCCCCCCGCATGTCGCGCGCGAAGAATCCCACCGAGTTTGAGATCACGGTCGAGGGCGAGCCCTATGTCTGGCGGCTGCAACGCACGCCGCAATGGTCCAGCAATCCCAACGAATGCCGCGGCAAGGCGATCGCCGTGCGTCACAAGGAAGGGACGCGCGAGGCCATCATCGAATTTCCGGCCGGACCGCCGCCCAAATTCGGCGCGCCGGTGCTTAAGGCGTCGCAGATTCCAACGGCGCTGGTGGCGCGCGCAATCCTCTCGGCGATCGCGGCAGGCTGGGAGCCCCTGTCCCGCGGCAAACCCGTGCCCATCGTCGTCGATGAAACTGGCGCCTAATCGCACACGGCGCGCTATGCTGCGCGGGAGCGCCGCATGTGGGCTCGTCGCAATTTCATCCACGCAAGCTTGGGCCGAGACCATGAACAATGCGCCACCCATCGCCGAAAGCTTCGCGCGCATCCTGCGCTGGGCTGACGCGCATCTACCGCTCTTGCGCCAATCGCTGCGCCCGCCGGCGAGCGAGGGCGATTTGCAAAGCTTCGAAGCGCTGCTCGGTCAAACGCTGCCGCAAGATGTCCGCGAGCTCTATCGCCTCGCCGACGGGCAAATCCCGTTTCAGTTCGGACAAACGCCGTACTATCCCGGCCTCTTCGTCAGCCTGCCCTTCAACCCGCTTGAGACCGTCACACGACATTGGCGCCAAGCGCGCGAGCTGGAGGCGGAGTTTAACTCCGACGAATTCCTGAGTTCGTTTCCGCCCGATGCGATCAAGATCATAGACTACAATCGCGGCTGGATTCCCATTTCCGACGACGCCGGCGGCAATCACATCGCCATCGACCTCGATCCCGGCCCCGCCGGCAATTTCGGCCAAGTGATCATCACCGGAACGGACGAACAAGAACGCGTCCGTGTCGCCTCATCGCTCAGCGCGTTCCTGCATTGGGCCGCGGGCGAATTCGAAGCCGGACATTTCACCGGCAGCGGCGAAGACGGCGAATGGCGCTGGCGCAACGAAGGCCACCTCCACGACGGCCTGCGCACCCACCTCAAAGCCGGCGGCCAGATCGGGTAGCGACGCGCCTCAAGCCGCCGCGAGATGCATCTCGTCGATCACACGCTCAAATTTCTCCAGGTCGCCTTTGATCCGGTAGAGCCTCGGGCCGCCGCCGTTCGGCATGGTCGCGACGACGCGATAGGCGCCTTCCGGAAAGCGATAACGCTTCGACACCGCGACAGAGACACTTTGGCCAATCGCAAAAAGTGGGACGTTCATCGCGGTTCCTCATCTCAGTCAAAACACGGGGCGGATCGGCCCAAGCCGACCCGCCCCGCAAAAGATAAACGTATGCGCTCTAGCTCACGCCAAAGCGCACGACGCTTTAGGCGGCCACAAGTTGACCTGCCGACATCTTGCCGCTGCGGCTGTCCTTTTCGCTTTCGAAGCCGATCTTTTGGCCTTCAGTCAGCGAGGACCAGCCAGCGCGTTCGACGGCTGAAATGTGGACGAAAACGTCCGGGCCGCCATTGTCCGGCTGGATGAAACCAAAGCCCTTTTGGCCGTTAAACCACTTCACAGTGCCGATAGTCATAGGAGTACCTTACGTATAACAAATTGCGCGCAGCGCGGACGCGCTACGTGACCAAGCTCGAGAATGGCGAAGGGTAGGTCCGGGGGCCGCGAGATGCTCAAGAGCGGTGCGCGGACAAGGGAAAAACCGAACCAAGTACGAATTCGATAAGCGTGTGTAGCGCAAGGCTCCACGAATAGCAATGGAATTCACTGCGCCCCGTTTAGGCTACGCCGCGAACTGCGCGGCGTGCTTGCCCTTCGCTGTCGCATAATGCGCGCGAATGAGCGCGAGATCAGCGTCATAATCTCCGCTCGGCTCGATCACCGCAGCTAAGCTCACGCACTTCGTTCCATAATCCAGCACGCTGATCACCAGCGGCACGCCCGCGCCATGAGCGATGTGATAGAAGCCGCTCTTCCATTCGCGCGCCAAGCTGCGCGTGCCTTCGGGCGGGATCGCGAGGATCATGCGGTCGCGCGCCGCGAACGCCTCGCGCATCACATTGACGACGTCATTGCTCTGCGAGCGATCGATCGGCACGCAGCCCATCGCCTTCAACACCCAACCGAACGGCCCCTGCGTCAAACTCTTCTTGCCCATCCAAGCGAGTTTCACGCGATAATAGCCCGCGGTCGCCAGCATATTGAGCCCATCCCAATTCGACGTGTGCGGCGCCGCCACCAGCACGGCCTTGTCCAAGCCCGGCCAATCCCCGTGCAGCTTCCACCCGGCCAGCTTCAGATACGCGAACGACAGCCAACGCACGATCTCCGAACCAACGCCCCGATAAGGCCCCGGCCGCGCCGTCGATCCATCAATCAGAATCTCGCTCATCGCGCAGCGCTACACGAGCCCGCCGCCTCGGTCGAGCCGCGCTAAAGGTCAAGCCGCATCGCGCAGCGCCGTTCGCCCGGCAGTCCGTGCGCCACTTCGTTCGCCAGCACGCCGCGCAGGCGTTCGCACAGCGCATCCGGCTCCAATATGCGAAACCCCGATGCGGCATAGAACGGCGCATTCCACACTACGTCGCGAAATGTGGTCAGCGTTACAGCCGCCGCGCGCCGCGAACAGGCGGTCTCGATCACTGTGTTCAGCAACGCGCGCCCCAGCCCATGACCCTGTTCGCCGCGCAGCACCGCCATCTGCCAGATGTGCATGGCGTCCGGCAGCGCTTCGACGGCGATGAAGCCAACCAGCCGCGCCTCTTTCACCGCCACCCAAACGCCGCCCGCTTCGATCAGCGGCGCGTGCTGCTCGGCGCTCATCACGCTATCGTCGGCGATCCACGCCAAATCCGGCACGGCGCGAAACGCCTCGCCGGACGAGCGCTCGATCTCCGGCAGGAATTGCGCATCCTCCAGCGTCGCCGCGCGTATCCACGCGTGAACGCTCATGCGCTCGCCGCATCGAGCGCGGCCATATCGTCCGCGTTCAGAGTCAATCGCAACGCCCCCATCAGCTCCGTCAGCTGCGCCACGCTCGTCGCCGACGCGATCGGCGCCGCGATCGCCGGCTTCGCCATGATCCATGCGAGTGCGATTTGCGCCGGCGTCGCGCCATGCTTTGCGCTCACGGCGTCGAGCGCCGCGAGCACAGCCGGGCCTTTCCCGGACATGTATTTCTCCATGCGCCCGCCGCGCACGCTCTTCTTGCTATCTTCGGCGACGCGATACTTGCCGGTGAGATACCCGCTCGCCAGACCATAATAGGGCGTGATCGACACGCCCTCGCGCACGCACAGCGGCATAAGCTCGGCTTCGATCTCGCGATTCATCAGATTGTATTCCGGCTGATGCGCGACAAAGCGTACACCGCGCCGCCCGCTTTCTTCCAACGCTTCGGCAAACCGCCCCGGCTTGAAATTCGACGCGCCAATCGTGCGCACCTTGCCCGCGCGCACCAGCTCTTCCAGCGCGCCGACATATTCGTCCGCTGCTGTCGCCTCATCGTCGCGATGCAGCCAATAGAGATCGATCGTCTCAATGCCCAAGCGCTTCAGCGAACCTTCGCACGCTTCGATGATATTCTTCCGCGAAATACCCAGCTGCTTCGGCCACATGCCGACCTTGGTGCCGATAACCACACGATCGCGCTTGCCGCTTCGCTTCAGCCAAGCGCCCAGCACACGCTCGCTCTCACCGCCCTCGTGGCCGGGCGCCCATGCCGAATACACATCTGCCGTATCGATCGCGTCGCCGCCCTGGTCCACAAACGCGTCGAGGATCGCAAACGATGTGGCCTCGTCCGCGGTCCAACCCAACACGTTGCCGCCAAACATCAATGGTGTGATCTTGATCTCGGAGCCGCCCAAGGACCGTTTCTGCTGCATCATGTCGCTCCTTGGCGCGGCTGGACGCGCGCTCTGGCAATGTCGAGAATAGGTTGAACTTAGGACTGCCAATGCGCCCGCTCAACATCTTCGCCGCGCTTTCCGGCGCGCTCGCGCTCGTCATGTTGGTGATGGTCGCGCATGTGCTCGCTCTCAGCCCCGAAAACGCCGACCGCATGCAGCTGGGCGCGTTCATCCAGCTTGCCGCCGCCGCCGCCGGCCTCGCCATCGCCAACCGCGCGGGGCGTCTCAATCTGATCGCGGGCGCCATGATCCTCACAGGCGCCGCTATCTTCTCAGGCACGCTTTACGCGCTCGCCATCACCGAGAACCGCAGCTTCGTCATGCTCGCGCCATTCGGCGGCATCACGCTGATTTTAGGCTGGATCGTGCTCGCGTTCGCCAAACCCGGCGCCTAACGCCTCGAAATCCGCACGGCGCGCCCTAATATCGCGCCCGCATGATTCAGACCTCTCCGCTCCCCACCACGCCCCCTGCGACGGAACCCGCGCCGCCGAGCGAGCCCGCGTCCGCCGTCGTGGACACCTTGATCAGTCACGCTCAGAACTTCATCGACGGCGTCCTCTCGCTCGATCCCGAGCAGGCGATGATCCGCGCCGGCCTTACCTTTCTCGTGGTTCTGGGCGGCGCTATTCTGGTCTGGGGTCTGCGCACGCTGCTCAAGGCGCTGACCGAGCGGGTCGCGCCCGAACACGCCGCCGACGCCGCCAAGAAGCGCGCCCCCATCGGCCGCTGGACCATCCGCATTGCCCGCTTCGCCATTGGCGTGGCCGTCTTCCTGGCGGTGCTGCGCATCTGGGGCTTCGACTACGCCGACCTGCGCGAGGGCCCGCTCGGCGCTCTGCTCGGCGTCGCCACGCGCGTGGCGCTCATCCTGTTCGTTAGCTTTGCCGCGATCGAATTGCTCAATCTCGGCATCAACAATATTTTCGCCCGCATCGCCAAGCGCGCCCGCAACGCCCGCCGCGCCGCGCAAGTGCGCACGCTCGCGCCTTTGCTGAGCGGCATCATCACCACGCTCTTCGTGCTGATCGCGGCGATGATGACGCTCTCGGAATTCGGCGTCGAGATCGGCCCGCTGATCGCCGGCGCCGGCATCGTCGGACTTGCCGTCGGCTTCGGCGCGCAAACGCTGGTGAAGGACTTCCTCACCGGCATCTTTCTTATCATCGAGGACACCGTCTCCGTCGGCGACATCATCGGCATCGGCGAATTCGGCGGCGTGGTGGAGGACATGTCGCTGCGCACCATCAAGCTGCGCGATTTCGACGGCACGCTGCACGTTTTCCCCTATAGCGAAGCGCAAGTGATCCATAACCGGACCAAGAGCTTCTCCTTCGCGGTATTCGATCTCTCGGTCGACTATTCCGCCGACATCCCGCGCGCGATCGAGGTGATGAAGCAAACCGGCGCCGAATTGCGCGCCGACCCGGAATTCGCGCCGATGATTTTGAATGACATCGAGGTCGTCGGCGTCGATCAGCTCGCGGATTCCGCGGTCATGCTGAAGGCGCGCATCAAGACGCACCCGGCCAAGCAATGGTCGGTAAAGCGCGAATATCTGCAACGCGTGAAAGCCGCCTTCGACGAGGCCGGGGTCGTCATCCCATTCCCGACGCTCAAACTCATCCCGCCGGACGGTCCCGTGCGGGATCGAGATCACGCGGGCGGCGGCGGCTGATCGCCATCCAGCTTGCGCTTGATCGCCTCGACCTCGCGCTGCACCGCGCCCACGCGGTCAAGCAGCGTCCACACGCCCACGCCGACAGCGACAAGCAAAACAAGAAGGGTCAATTCGGCCGGTGAGGGCATCAGTGGGGCTCCCGCGGCCAGGATGATGACCGAGATTGTGGCGCGTAAGGGGCAAGCGCATGCCCTGCGTCACTGGCGCGCGCCGCCGCGCCACGCCAAGATGCTGGCATGCGCACTTTGACCATCGCCACCCGCTTCAACGGCCCGCCCAATTCCGGCAATGGCGGCTATGTCTGCGGACTGCTCGCGCGCGAAATCGACGGCCCGGCCGAAGCCGCGCTCCGCATCCCGCCGCCGCTCGACAAGCCGCTTAGCCTCAGCCGCGACGGCGCACGCGTGCTGATGCATGACGGCGAGACACTCGTCGGCGAAGCCAAACCGACAACGCTCGACCTCAAAGCCGCATCCGCGCCGAGCCTCGCCCAAGCGCGCGACGCCGCGAAGCGCTACGCTGGCCTGCGTCACGCCTTCTCCACCTGCTTCGTCTGCGGCGCCGCGCGCGCCCAGCACGACGGCCTCGATATCTTCACCGGCAAAGTCAGCGATCGCGACATGGTCGCGTGCACCTGGACTCCCGCCGCCGATCTCGCCGACGCGGACGGCCGCGTCGCGCCGGAATTCATCCACGCCGCACTCGATTGCCCCGGCTATTGGGCCCTGCCGCGCGCCGGCGAAGTGATCGCCGTGCTCGCGCGCTTCAGCGTCAGCATCGACGGCCCGCGCCCACACGTCGGCGAAGACCTCATCGTCGCCGCCTGGCCCCTCTCCAGCGACGGCCGCAAACACAAAGCCGCCAGCGCGCTCTACGACGCGCACGGCGCCGTCCTCGCCCGCGCCGAAGCGCTCTGGATCGAGCTGAAGGAACCGCCGCCGCGCTGATTTGCAAAGCGCGCGCCGGCGGCCTACACCACGCGCATCCATAACCCGGGGGGCCGCGCGCAAGCGGCTGAGATTGGGCGTGAGCGCTCTGACCCGTAGAACCTGAACCGGTTAGCACCGGCGGAGGGAGGCTCAGCTTATGAATAAGCCCGAAAACCAAGCCGCGTTCGCGCCAGCCAAAGAAAAGCTGGAAGTGACGACTGGCCCGCTCATCGGCTCGCGCAAAGTGTACGCGTCCGGCTGCGCGCATCCCGATCTGCGCGTGCCGTTCCGCGAAGTCGCGGTGCATCCGACCGCGAACGAGCCGCCCGTCACCATCTACGATCCAAGCGGCCCCTACACCGATCCCGACGCCATCATCGACATCAATGCCGGTCTGGCCCGCACGCGCGCGGCCTGGGTGAAAGCGCGCGGCGACGTCGAAGAGATCGACGGCCGCGCCGTGAAGCCGGAAGACAACGGCAACGTCAGCGCCGAAAAACTCACACCACCCTTCCCCAAACAACCGCGCGTGCTGCGCGCCAAAGCCGGCGCCGCCGTCACGCAGCTCGACTACGCCCGCCGCGGCATCATCACGCCCGAGATGGAATACGTCGCCATCCGCGAAAACATGCGCCGCGAAGCTCTAAACTCCTCCCCCGCAAGCGGGGGAGGTGTCGACCCCGGCGTAAAGCCGGGGGAGACGGAGGGGGTAAGTCCGACAACCGCGCGCACTGCCCCCCTCAGTCACGCTGCGCGTGACAGCTCCCCCGTAAACGGGGGAGCAGTTAAAACACGCGACGGCGAATCCTTTGGCGCATCCATCCCCGATTTCGTCACGCCGGAATTCGTGCGCTCCGAAATCGCCCGCGGCCGCGCCATCATTCCCGCCAACATCAATCACGCCGAACTCGAGCCGATGATTATCGGCCGCAACTTTCTCACGAAAATAAACGCCAATATCGGCAATTCCGCCGTCACCTCCTCGATGGCGGAAGAAGTCGACAAGCTCGTCTGGGCCATCCGCCACGGCGCCGACACGGTGATGGACCTCTCCACCGGCCGCAACATCCACAACATCCGCGATTGGATCATCCGCAACAGCCCCGTGCCGATCGGCACCGTGCCGCTCTATCAAGCGCTCGAAAAAGTTGGCGGCATCGCCGAAGACCTCAGCTGGGAAATCTACCGCGACACGCTCATCGAACAGGCCGAGCAAGGCGTCGACTATTTCACCGTGCACGCCGGCGTGCGCCTGCCCTTCATCCATCTCACCGCCAAGCGCGTCACCGGCATCGTCTCTCGCGGCGGCTCGATCATGGCCAAGTGGTGCCTCAGCCATCACAAGGAGAGCTTCCTCTACACGCACTTCGCCGAGATCTGCGAAATCATGCGCGCCTACGACGTGAGCTTCTCACTCGGCGACGGCCTGCGCCCCGGCTCCATCGCCGACGCCAATGACGCAGCCCAATTCGCCGAACTCGAAACCCTGGGCGAGCTCACCAAGATCGCCTGGGCGCACGGCGTGCAAACCATGATCGAAGGCCCCGGCCACGTGCCGATGCACAAGATCAAAGAGAACATGGATAAGCAGCTCGAGCTCTGCGGCGAGGCGCCCTTCTACACGTTGGGCCCGCTCACCACCGACATCGCGCCCGGCTACGACCACATCACCTCAGCGATTGGCGCGGCCATGATCGGCTGGTTCGGCACGGCGATGCTCTGCTACGTCACGCCGAAGGAGCATCTGGGCTTGCCCGATCGCGACGACGTCAAAGTCGGCGTCATCACCTACAAACTCGCCGCGCATGCCGCCGACCTCGCCAAAGGCCATCCCTACGCGCGCACGCGCGACGACGCGCTCTCCCGCGCGCGCTTCGAATTCCGCTGGGAAGACCAATTCAATCTGGGTCTTGACCCCGACACCGCCAAAGCCTTCCACGACGAAACCCTGCCGAAAGACGCGCACAAAACCGCGCACTTCTGCTCCATGTGCGGCCCAAAATTCTGCTCGATGAAAATCACACAGGACGTCCGCGACTACGCCGCGAAAAAAGAAGAAGCCGAACGCGGCATGGAAGAAATGAGCGCGAAATTTCGCGAAGGCGGCGGGGAGATCGATGTGGCGATTGGAAACAACCCGCTCTCGCCTCAGGGTTGAAAAACTCCGAGTCGTGCGGTAATCACCGCGCATGGCTGAAAGTCGGGCAGATCAGGTTGTAGAGCTGGCGGGAGTCGAGCGCCTGCTTGCCGGCCTGTTTTCTTGGGTGGTCCTGGCATCCGTTAGCATAATTATTTCTGGCAAACTTGTAGCGGCTCGCATCAAACTCGGTTTGAAGCGCAACAACGACCTCTTCTCGATACCAACGCCGTTCTTTCAGCTTCACGCAAAGAACGAGGAGGTCACGCTGGGATTGCTATTTTTTGTTTTCAGTCTTGGCCTCGTCGTTAGTTTCGGCGGTCGCTCAGCATATGAGTTCTTTAGACAAAACGCTGGGCTTGATATTGGTCAGTGGAACTCGCTGTGTGCGATCGCGAGCTTCCTAAGTGTCGTGACCGCTAGTGCGTGTTGGGTGCTCGGGGCATTCGTTCGCAGCGCCCCGATCATTCGCAATCAAGAACGGGACGAACAAATCGCCAATCTGAAAAAGCGAGTGGACGAACATGGCGGAGAGTAAAAACCCCTCCTCGCCGGCCAAGTCGTTAGCGGTGGTCAGCGGCAAAGGCGGTAGCGGTAAAACGTTAGTAGCCGCGACACTAGCGCTAACCCTCGCGCAAGAGGGAAAACGCACCATTCTGGTTGATGCAGATATGGGTACTGGCGGGCTGACCTATTACTTAGGGTTCTCCGTTTTCGACAGAACACGCCAAGGATTGGCCGAGTTTCTTCAAAGTGCCGCCAACACACAATCTGACGTTCCGATAACGGTTGAGTTTTCAAAGGCGAGCAAAGAGCAACTTGAGCGACGTGCCGAACTTGAGTTTGTGTCGCTACTAGCAGTTGGCGAACACCGACTGACCGAAGGCAAGAGCTTGATGACGACGCCCTCGATGGAACGAGTTGTCAGAGGGCTAGGAAAGGCATTTGACGCGGTCATTATCGACTGTCGAGGTGGTATCGATGACGACTCGCTGGCAGTCTGCAGGGCCGTACAGGATATTGTTGTCGTTGTTGAAACAGACGCGGCGGCAATCCAGTCATCCCAACATTTGGTTGATGTGCTAAGCCGCGAAGGAATCGCCAAGAAAGTCGCCGGCTTTGTGTTGAACAAGGTGATGGACGATCCGACCTCCCTGGCGCATGCGGGCGCATCGTTCTTCCGCACGAATTATCTCGGAGCCATCCCTTTCGACATTCAAACCACAAGAGACTTTATCAAAGGCGTACTGCCTAAGCAGACGTCATTGTTTAGCCGGCACGTGTCGAACATAGCTTCAAAACTATTCTACGAATTCTCCATACCCAAGCCCGCGCGCGACGCGCTGCTTGAGCCGTCAGAGTTTGGAACCCTGACGTTGAGAAATCCTGATATCATTCGAGGCGGGTATATAGTCGCATTCGCGCTGATCGCCGGAACTGTCGCATACGTCAGCGCGCGATTGAACTACATCATTCCGGCACGTTCCGATCTGACAGCTATTGCATCCATAACCGCAATTGCATGCCTCTCCCTATCTGAGTCGTTCAAAGAAAACGTCGGCGCCGTAGTTCGCCTCTATCTCGATTCAACATCTACGCTGATGAGCAAGCTTTCGGGGATTTTCAGGTAAGATGCTCTATCGCTTCGCCCTTACCGCCATCCTCGCCCTAACCGCCTGCACCCCCGCGCCGCCGGCGTCTCAGGCTGCGCCTGATCCGGCGGCCGCGCAGGCTGCGTCCGACGCGAGCGCCAACGCAGCGCGCCTCTCCGCCGCGCCGCAAACCGGCGCGTGGGCGTTTCAGGCGGACGATGCGATCTTCGCCGCGGGCTTTGGCGCGCCGGAGAGCGAGGTTCAGCTCGTCTTCACCTGCAATCAGGCGAGTGGCGCCGTCCACATCACCAGCGCGCACGAGCTCGCGCCCGATCAAGACACGACGCTCACACTCATCATGCTCAACGCCACGCGCGCCCTGCCCGCCAAGAGCTTCAACGAAGGCCTGCCCAGCGTCACCGCCGAACTCGCGGGCGACCAAGCGCGCGACATCGCCGCGCTGCTCAGCGCGCCACACGCCAATCTCGGCATCGAAATCGCCGGCGAAACGCACGTGTATCCGTGGAGCCCCGAAATCGCGCAGGCGTTGGAAGGCTGCCGCTAAAACACCGTCGCTCCCTCTCCCTCCCATGGGAGGGAGAGG
>NZ_DASVYD010000034.1:0-43673 GCF_036392335.1 Vitreimonas sp. | reverse complement strand
GATGAAGCTTAAGCCGCCTTCTTCGCGCCGAAGCGCTCGTAGAAGCTTTCGTTCTTCGCGGCCATGTCGCGCAGCAACTTGTTCGGACGGAAGCGGTCGCCGTACTTGTCAGCGAGGCGATCGGCTTCCTCCACGAATTTCTTCGTACCCCAGAACAGGTCGATATAGCTGATGCAGCCGCCGGAATACGGCGCAAAGCCCCAGGCCAGGATCGAGCCGACGTCGGCGTCGCGCGGATCGGTGATCACGCCCTCCTCGAAGCAGCGCGCCACCTCGATGCACTGACGGAACAGGAAGCGCTTGGTCAGCTCTTCCTTCAGCGCCGGCGGGCATTCCTTCGTCTTCACTTCGATCTTCTCGGCGAGACCCGGCCAGATGCGCGTCGGCTTGCCGTCGTCACCGTACTCGTAATAGCCCTTGCCGCCCTTGCGGCCGACGCGGCCCTTGTCTTCCACCAACCACGACAGCATCGCCGCGCGCGGATCCTTTTTGTAATCCTGCTGATTGAGCTCGGCATTGGTCTTACCGATCTTCAGCGCGGTATCGAGGCCGACGCTGTCGGACACTTCGAGCGCGCCCATCGGCATGCCGCACTGACGGCCGACATTCTCGATGATCGCCGGCGCAATGCCTTCCATCAGCATCTCGACGCCTTCGGCTGGGTAGGTGCCGAAGCAGCGCGAGGTGTAGAAGCCGCGGAAATCGTTCACGATGATCGGCGTCTTCTTGATCTTCAGCACGTAATCGATCGCCTTAGCGACGGTTTCATCCGTCGTGTCCTTGCCGCGGATCAGTTCGACAAGACCCATGCGCTCGACCGGCGAGAAGAAGTGGATGCCGATGAAATTCTTCGGCCGCACCGAGGCTTCCGCCAAGCCGGTGATCGGCAGCGTGGAGGTGTTGGAGCCGAATACGGCGGTCTCACCCAGGAATGCCTCGGCCTTCTTGGTGACTTCCGCTTTCAGCGCCGGGCTCTCGAACACGGCTTCGACGACGAGGTCCGAACCCTTGATCAGCGCATAATCAGTCGAGGGCGTAATGCGGGCGAGCAATTCGTCACCCTTCTCCTTGGTGAGCTTGCCGCGCGACACGTCCTTATCGACGATGCGCTTGGAATAAGCCTTGCCCTTTTCGGCCGCTTCTTGGCTCACATCGAGCAGCACAGTCTCGATGCCGGCCTTGGCTTGCACGTAAGCGATGCCCGCGCCCATGAGGCCGGCGCCGATCACGGCTACCTTCTTCACGGCGTATTCGGGAATACCTTGCGGACGGTTGCCGCCCTTCGACAGCGCCTGCATCGACACGAACAGCGAGCGGATCATGCCCTTCGCTTGCGGCGTGTTGGCCGTCTTCACGAAATAGCGGCTCTCGATCCGCAGCGCCGCGTCGATCGGCACCTGCGTGCCTTCATAAATGCACGACAGAATATGGCGTTGCGCCGGATAGTTGAGATTGGTCTGCTTCGACACCATCGCGTTGCCGCCGACGGAGGCCATGCCGCCGCCCGGCGTGAACGGGTGATCCTTCACCTTGTAGCCTTTGACGTCCCACGGCGCGACCGCCTTCGGGTTCGCCTTCACCCAGGCCTTCGCCGCTTCCACGGTCGTGCCGGCCGGCACGACTTCGTTGATGAAGCCCAAGCTCTTAGCTTCCTGCGGCGACTTATCCGCGCCCTGCAGGATCATCATCGCCGCATTCTGCACGCCGATCAGGCGCGGCAGACGTTGCGTGCCGCCAGCGCCCGGCAGCAGGCCGACTTTCGCTTCCGGCAGGCCAAACTTGATCTTCGGATTGTCGGCGGCGACGCGATAATGGCACGCCAGGGCGATTTCCAAACCGCCGCCCAGCGCCAAGCCTTCCAGCGCCACAGCCACCGGCTTGCCGCACGTTTCGAGCGCACGCAGCGTCTTATTCAGCGTGAACGAGCCTTCGAATTGCGCTTTCAGCTTTTCTTCTTCGCTCTTCGGCGCCGACGCATCGCCCGCGCCGCGTTGATTCATTTCGCCGAGATCGGCGCCGGCGCAGAAGCCGCTCGCCTTGCCGGACGTGATCACCACGCCCTTGATCTTGTCGTCACTCTTCACCGTGTCGGTCAGCTGCACGAGATCGCGCATCACCGAACCCGTGATCGTATTCATGGAGCGGCCCGGCACGTCGAACGTAACAAGCGCGATGCCGTCGCCATCGACGTCAATTTTGAAGTTTTCCATCGGACCTACCCCTCTATACCTTTCAAATCGAACTGGCGGCGGCGCGACTGCCGCCGCCAGCTATTGCTTCCTTAGTTCACACGTTCAATCACGGTGGCGGTGCCCATGCCGGCGCCGACGCAGAGCGTGATCAAGGCGCGTTCCTTGTTCGAACGCTCCAATTCATCGACCATGGTGCCGAGGATCATCGCGCCGGTCGCGCCCAGCGGGTGACCCATGGCGATCGAGCCGCCATTGACGTTCACCTTCTCCATGTCGAGATCGAACGCCTGCACCCAACGCAGCACGACCGCGGCGAAGGCTTCGTTCAATTCCCACAGATCGATGTCCTTGGTCGTCATGCCAAGTTTATCGAGCAGCTTCTTGGTCACGAATTCCGGACCGGTGAGCATGATCGACGGCTCCGAGCCGATCGAAGCGCCGCCGAGGATTTTCGCGCGCGGCTTCAAGCCAAGCGCTTCGCCCATTTCCTTGGTGCCGATCAGAACGGCCGCCGCGCCATCAACGATGCCCGACGAATTGCCGGCATGGTGGACGTGGTTGACCTTTTCGATTTCCGGATAACGCTGTTGGATCACGGCGTCGAAGCCCGGCATCACTTCGCCCTGCATTTGGAAGCTCGGATCAAGCGAGGCGAGCGAGTGCATCGTCGTGTCCGGGCGCATGTGCTCGTCATGGTCGAGCAGCGTGACGCCCAATTGGTCCTTCACCGCCACGATCGACTTCTTGAAGCGGCCTTCCTTCCAGGCTTTCGCCGCGCGCTGTTGCGATTGCACGGCGTAGGCGTCCACATCGGTGCGCGAGAAACCGTACTTGGTGGCGATCACGTCGGCGCCGATGCCTTGCGGCACAAAATGCGTCTTCATCGCGATCGACGGATCGGAGGCCCAGGAGCCGCCGTTCGAGCCCATCGGCACGCGGCTCATCGCTTCGACGCCGCCGCCGATCGCCAGATTGGCTTCGCCCGACTTCACCTTCGCCGCCGCGATGTTCACCGCTTCCAGGCCCGAGGCGCAGAAGCGATCAACCTGCACGCCCGCGACCGTCTCGGCGTAATTCGCGTTCAGCACGGCGATGCGTGCGATGTCGCTGCCCTGTTCGCCAATCGGCGTCACGCAGCCCAGATGCACATCATCGACCTTCGAGGTGTCGAGATTGTTGCGATCACGGATCGCTTCGAGCACTTGCGTCGCGAGCGACAGCGAAGTCGTCTCGTGCAGCGAGCCATTGCTCTTGCCCTTCCCGCGCGGCGTGCGCACCGCGTCAAACACATAGGCGTCAGCCATTTTCTTCACCTTCTAACTCCTCCCCCGCGAGCGGGGGAGGTGGCGAGCGAAGCGAGACGGAGGGGGAAACTCCAGCAGCCACCCCCTCAGTCACCGCGCTTCGCGCGCTGACAGCTCCCCCGTAAACGGGTGAGCAGTTTGGGCCCTCCATGGGACCGGAGTCGTCCCGTAGCGCGGAACCCCGCGCCTACTCCGCTGACCGCTTCCGCCGGGCCGGCGGAAGCGCGGCAAACTCAACGCGCACCGAAAGCCGGCGCCTGCACCGTCTCGTCCACGAGGCGCTGCAAAACCAATGGATCGCGCAGCCCATTCAGATACGCCGTCACCACCACGGCGACAGCTTCCGGCTGCTCGGGAAGAATGGCGTGGCTGGCGTGCGGCAAACGCACGACGCGCACCCGCTCACCGAATTCCCGCGCCAAAGCTTCGGCGTTCTCGGGCGGAGCGATCGGATCCTCCAAGGCCTGAACCACGAGCACCGGCGCAGCGCCGCCGCCCCACCATTCATCGACACATGTCGCTTGCGTCGCCGCGCTCTGCGTGCGCGCGGCGTCTGGCGTCCAACCTGACAGCCATACGCGCGCATCCTGACCGCGCGCAAAAAACACGTGCTGCAAAGCGCTCAAGCGCTCTGCGTCCGGCGCAGCACCTTGGGAGACCGATAGCACCAGGCTTTGCCGCACATCCTCCGGCATCGGCACGCGCCCGCCAGCGGCGAGCAACACCAGATTGCGCACTTTTGCTGGATGGCGCGCCGCAAGCATACGCGCCACGCGTTGGCCAAAAGCGTGTCCGACGACGTCCACGGGCGCACCGTGCGCAACCTGATCAATGACGGCCGCGGCGTCGTCCGCCAAATCGGCCAAGCTGGCGGGCTCTGGTCCCGACGATCCGCCGATGCCGCGCGGATCGGGCAAGATCACCTGGAAGCCATTGCCGGCGAGCGCGCTCGCCAACGCATCGAAATCCTCGGCCCCGCGCGCCAATGAGGGGATGAGCAAGACGGGTGCGCCTTCGCCAAGCGTGCGCACGGCGATGCGCGCATCACCCGACCGCACTTCCGCGGTCTCAGCACGCGGCGCGCTTGCGCACGCGCCGGTCCCGGCGGCTAAGGCTGAAGCGATGGCGAACCGGCGCGTCATCACAAGCTAGACCGTCTCCTCAACGACAACTTCGCCAGCGAACGAATTGGCGATGAAGCACAATTCGTGCGCGCGATGATGCAGATCGTGCAATTCCTCGGCGGTCGGCGTTTTCTCGCCGATCCAGACGATCTTCGGTCGCAGCACAACGTGCGTCACAGCGATGGCGCCCTTGGCGTTTTTGCCCATCTTGCCTTCGGCGGTGTCGTCGTAGCTGTCGATCACGAAGCCCGCGCGGCGCGCGAGATCGAGGAACGTCAGCATGTGGCACGACGACAGCGCCGCGATCAGCAGCTCTTCCGGGTCGGCTGCGTCTTCCTTCGAGAGCGGCAACTTCACCACACTCGGCGAGGAAGACCCGGCAATCGACACGCCGCCATCAAAAGAAATCAGGTGCGCACGTGAGTATTTGCCATCGGCAAATGCCTGCTCGCCCCGCTTCCAGCTGATGGTGGCGACGTGAGCGGCCATCAGAACGCCTCCGCCGCCAGCGCCATCACAGGATCGGCGCCGGTTTTCATTTTCGCCAGGTGCGCAGCCGCATCCGGCACGACGCGTGCGAGGAAGTAACGGCCCGTCGCCAGCTTCGTGTCGTAGTACGGATCGCTCGCGCCGCCATTCTTCTTCGCCGCAAACGCGGCCTTGGCTTGCAGCGTCCACATGTAGGTGAGCGCGGTGATGCCGAAGAGATTGAGGAAATCGTGGCTGGCGGCGCCGGCATTGTCGAAATTCGTCATGCCGTTCTGCATCAGCCACATGGCGCCGTCTTGCAGCTGCGCCTTGGTCGAAGCCAGCGCGTCCGTAAACGGCTTCAGATCTGCGTCGTCTTCGTGGTTGTGTACGAAATCGTCGATCTCGTTGAAGAAGGCGAAGATCGCGCGGCCGCCATTGGCGCCGAGCTTACGGCCGACCAGATCGAGCGCCTGAATGCCGTTGGCGCCTTCGTAGATCATGGCGATGCGGGCGTCGCGCACGAACTGGCTCATGCCGTGCTCTTCGATATAGCCGTGGCCGCCGAAAATCTGCTGGCAATTGGTGGCGTTCGCGTAGCCTTTGTCGGTGAGATAGCTTTTCAGCACCGGCGTCATCAGGCCCATGTAATCGCCGGCCTTCTCGCGCACTTTTTCGTCCGGCGAGGCATGCATCAAATCGCCGTAGAGCGCAGTCCAAAACGCGAAGGCGCGCGCGCCTTCATTGAACGCCTTGGCGTCCATCAACATGCGGCGAATGTCGGGATGCACGATGATCGGGTCGGCCGGGCCATCCGGATTTTTCGCGCCGGTGATCGAACGGCCCTGCAGGCGATCCTTCGCATAGGCAACGCCGTTTTGATAAGCCACCTCCGACTGCGACAAGCCCTGCAAGCCTACGCCCAAACGCGCCACGTTCATCATCACGAACATGGCGTTGAGGCCCTTGTTTTCCTGCCCCACCAAATAGCCGACGGCGTCATCGTAATTCAGCACACACGTCGCATTGCCGTGAATGCCCATCTTCTCTTCGATCTTGCCGCAGACCACGCCGTTGCGTTTGCCGGGATTGCCTTCGGCGTCGAGGATGAATTTCGGCACGATGAAAAGCGAAATGCCCTTCGTGCCGGCGGGCGCACCTTCGATGCGCGCGATCACGAGGTGGATGATGTTCGAGGCCAGATCGTGCTCGCCGGCGGAGATGAATATCTTTTGGCCGGTGATGCGATACGAACCGTCCGCTTGCGGGATTGCCTTGGTGCGCAACATGCCGAGATCGGTGCCGCAATGCGGCTCCGTCAAATTCATCGTGCCCGTCCATTCGCCGCTTACGAGTTTCGGCAGATAGGTCTGCTTCTGCTCGTCGCTGCCGTGCTGGTGGATGGCTTCGTAGGCGCCGTGCGAAAGGCCCGGATACATGCCAAACGCCATGTTCGCCGACGACACCATCTCATTCCAGGCGAGACCGACAATGTGCGGCATGCCTTGGCCGCCATAGGCCGGATCGCTCGAGAGCGCCGGCCAACCGGCGTCGACCAATTGCTTGTACGCGTCCTTGAAGCCGGGCGGCGTCGTCACCGAACCGTCCTCATGGCGCACACAGCCCTGCGCATCGCCCACCGCATTCAGCGGCGCAAGCACGCCCGCGCAGAATTTCGCCCCCTCTTCGAGCACCTGATCGATCAAATCCATCGGCGCTTCCGCGAACCCAGGCAGATTCGAGTAGCGACCAAGGTCGAGCACGTCGTTCAGGAGAAAGCGATATTCGCGGAGCGGGGCTTTATAGGTCGGCATCTTTGATCCGTGAAAGGCAATGGGCATTTGGCAACAGGCAATAGGTCAGGCGCTCGCCCCCTATTGCCGACTTGCCTCTTCACTACTGCCTTTAGTGCGCTTCTTCGAGACGCTTCTTGGCTTCCGCTTCGAACGCACGCGCGGCGCCGAGCGCGGCGGGACCAGCCGGCTTGGCCAGGAACTTTTCCATCGCCGTGATGGCGCCGGTCAGCGTTTCGATTGCGGAATCGATATCTTCGCGCTGCGCTTCGAGCGCGACGATGCGCGCCTTGTACTTCTTCAGCGCCGTCTGCGCCTGCGCGCGTTGGTCGATCTTGTAGAGGTCGAGTATTTCCTTGATCTCGATCAGCGAAAGCCCGACCCGCTTGCCGCGCAAGATCAGTTGCAGCTTGGCCCGGTCGCGATGCGAATAGACGCGGTTCAGCCCGTCGCGTCGGGGCGTCAACAAGCCCTTGTCTTCATAAAATCGCAGAGCCCGCGGCGTGACTTCGAATTCTCGGGCCAACTGGGAAATCGTGTAGGTGCGCTCAGTCTTGGTCATGGCTTCCTCCGCTCGATTATTTCATTTTGAGAAGGAGGCTAATTGCCGTTAACGCGCGCGTCAACCGTGAAGTTGACGACCCCGTCATTGATCCCCATTCACGCCAAGCAGGCGGGAATCGATTTCCTTGAGGCTCCGAGTCCCCATCAGCGCCATGGTGATATCGAGCTCGGCCGCAAGGTACTCCATGACCGCTTTGACTCCATTTTCTCCAGCTATTGCAAGACCATAAGCATAGGGCCGGCCAATTCCGACGGCGGTCGCGCCCAGCGCCAACGCCTTGAACACGTCCGCCCCGCAACGCACGCCGCTGTCGAAATAGACAGGCGCCTTGCCGTCAACGGCAGCCACGACCTTCGGCAGCGCGTCAAGCGCGCCAATCCCGCCATCGACTTGCCGGCCGCCATGGTTGGACACCATCACCCCATCATAGCCCTCGGCGACGGCCTTGGCGGCGTCGTCGGCGCGCATGATCCCCTTCAGCAGCACGGGAAGCTTCGTCCACGATCTAATTTTGGCGATGCGGGCCCAATCGAGGCCCGGATCGGAGAACACTTGCGTGAACGTCACAGCCGCCGCCATCGGGTTTTCTTCAGGCGGCGCCGGCAACATCGCCCGGAACACCGGATCGGACGTGTATTGCGCGATCCCCTGCGCGCGCAGGAACGGCAGGAACCCCAAATCCAGATCGCGCGGACGCCAGCCCAACACAGTGGTGTCGAGCGTGATGAAAATGGCTTTGCAGCCGATAGCTTCAGCACGCTTCACGAAACTTTCGGCGATCGCGTCCGACTTGCCCCAATACAATTGATAAAAGCGCGGGCCATCGCCATTGGCCTCGGCGATCTTTTCCATCGGCGCCGACGCCTGACTTGAGATCATCATCGGCAGCTTGAGCGCCGCCATCGCGCGCGCAACGGCCAGATCAGCATCGGGATGCATCATCTCCAACACGCCGATCGGCGACGAGAACAGCGGCGCCGCGGCTTTCGCGCCGAACATTTCGCAACTCAAATCACGCTGCCCTGCCCCGCCCAGCATGCGCGGCGCGATCGGAAAACGCGCGAACGCGGCGCGGTTGGCCTCCATCGACGATTCCAAACCGGCGCCGCCAGCGGTGTACGCCCACGCTTCCGGCGACATCTTGGCTTGCGCCGCCGCTTCAAGCCCAGGGAAGCTTGTGGGTATCTCGGGCTTCGCCCCGCCAAGAGCACGCAAATAGACACCGCCCTGAATTTCGGGTCCGAAATGGCGCTGTGTTTCCGACATGCTAATCCCCGTTTACCATTTTACTCGCCATTAACATGCCAACGACTTTCATCGACACTGCAAACTCGTGGCGATTCTCGAATCTTTCTAGGTTCGCCATTCGGGGTTGGGCGTGAGCCGCGTTGAGGCGCGGTGAAATCGCGGCGAGGGCAAAATGAGTGGCGCGCAAAGCTGGAGCGTAAAGGGCATCGACCCCAAAGTGCGGGAAGCCGCGCGTGAGGCCGCTGCGCGCCAAGGCATGAGCCTTGGCGAATATCTGAACCTCGCACTCGCCCAGAGCGGGGCCCCAAGCGGGGGCGGCGCACCGTCGCAACGCCCGCGCACGCGGATCGCGCCGCCGCCCACCGATTTCGATAGCGATGGCGACGATTGGGATGTCGCGGATCCGCGCGCAACCGATCCCTCGCGTCTCGCGCAACGCATTGAATCGATCGAACGCCGAACCCAACTCGCCTTCACCGGCCTCGATCGCGCCGTTTCCACCATCGACCGTTCCGTGCTCGGTCTCGCCGCGCGTCTTGAAGACATCGAGAACGTCTCCGCCGACGCCGCGACACGCATCAGCGACGCGCTCGACCAATTCCGCCTCGCCGGCGAAACGCTGAGCGGCAAGCTCGCGCAAGCCGAGCAAGAAGCCAAGGACAGCCGTCACCTGCTCGACGACGCACGCGCCGACATGGACGAAGTGCGCACCCGACTTGAACACCAGGTGACGACGGCTTCGGAAATCGCGCGCCGCGCCGAAGCGGCCGCCTCCTTCTTGACGACGGAAATGGAAAACCGCGACGCCGCCGTTGCGCGCACGCTCGCGGAAGCCCGCAGCGTCGCGGAAGAAGCCGCGCGCCAAGCCTCGGAAGCCTCGGCTGACGCAGTCGCGGAATTGCGTCGCCTGCAGGAAGAAATGAGCGAGCGGCTTGCGGACGCGGAAAGCTCAACCCGCCGCACCATCGCCACCGCGATCGAGGAAGTGCGCAGTGAAAGCGTGCATGAAACACGCAACACGCGCGAAGCGCTGCTGGAAGAAGTCGTCCGCCTGGAAAGTGAAATCTCCAAGCGCGTCGGCACGGTGGATCAGCTGAAGAGCGAGCATGCCGCGCTCATCGCCCGCATCGAGCGCGCGGAGAGCGGCGCGCGCGAATCCACGGCGGGCCTGCGCCAAGCCGCCGGCGCCGCGATCGCCGACCTGCGCAACGCGCAGCTCACGCTCGCCGCGCGCGTCAAGCAGGTTGAGGACAATACCGGCGCGGGCGTCGACCTCACCGAACTGCGCCATGCGCAGAGCGACATCGCCGAGCGCCTGAGCGCACTGGAAAGCAAGACCGGCTCCAGCCCGCTCACGGCGGCGCTTGCCTCCTTCGAGGCGCGTCTCGCCAACATTGAGTCGAACGGCGCCAGCGACGCCAAGATCGAAGCGGTGGATCAATCGCTGCAGCGCCTCGCGGCGCGCATCGCGGAAACGGAATCTACCGCCACCACGGCCATCCGCACGCTTGAGGAGACCGTCTCTTCGCTCAGCGCGCGCGTCGAGAACGCGAGCGCCACGCAGGAAACCGAAGCCATCCGCGCGTTGCTCGAGCAGCGTCTCGACACGATGCAACAATCGGTTTCGCAGATGGTCGGCGAAGCCCGCACCGAATTGCAGGGCCAATTGCAGGCGGCGTTGCAGGGCGCAGCGAGCCCCGAACTCGAAGGCGCCCTCACCGAGCTCACCAAGCGCCTCAGCGCCGCCGAACGTCGCCAAGCACAAACCATCGAAGCGATCTCGCTTGAGATTCGCCGCATGTCGGAATCGGTCGACAAGCGCCTGCGCGCCGTCGAAGCGCGCAACGATGACGCCGCCGCGTCCGCCGTGCGCGAAGAACTCTCGCGCATGTCGACCACGTTGGAGCAGCGCTTCGACGAGATCGAACGCCGTGAAGCCGCCGCCTTCGACCGTATGGGCCTTGAGGTCGGCCGCCTCTCCGAGCGCCTCGAAGATCGCGTCGGCGCCGTCGAAAATCGCAGTGCGCAAGCGATCGAGCATGTGGGCGAGCAAGTCGCGCGCATGGCCGAACGCTTCAACCAACGTCACGAAATGCTCTCGCGTGAATTGGGCGAGCGCATGATCGACAGTGAAGAACGCGCCGGTCAGCGCGTCGCCGAAGCGATCAGCTCAATCATGCAGCGCTTGGCCGAAGTCGAGGCGCAATCGGCCGAAGCCATTGCGCCGGTTCAGAAGGCCGTCTCCAGTGTCGCCTCCAAGCTGGAGCGCTATGAGAGCGAACACGACAAGGACGAAGACGACGTCAAGCTGGCGATCCCGACGCCGCAGCGACGTTCCGAGGACTTCTCGCACTTCACCAATTTCGACCCGGAAGAGTACGTGTCTCCGCGCGACGCTGCGGCGCCGGTCCGCGCCGGTCCGCTGCCGCCGCGCCCGCGCGACGAAGCGCCCGCGATCAGTGAAGTGGCGAGTGACAGCGACATCTATTTCGCCGAGGACATTGACGATCTGCTCGCCGAGGAACCCAAGGCGAGCGATGAAGAAGCCTACGTCCCGGAATACAAATCGATCGAGGTCTCGCCTGACGACGATCTGCTGATCGACGACATCAGTGATAGCGAACAGGCCGCCGCCGCCGCGCCGCCGCCGCTTGACGACGATCCGTTCTGGTCGCCGGAAGAAGAGCAATCGCCGTTCGGAGAAATACGCAGCGACGAGCCGTCGGCTTTCGAACTCACCAGCGCCGATGAAGCGCCGCTCGATCTGAGCGCGCCGGAGCCCGCGTTGAGCGAGCCTACGTCCCAGCCGGGCAAAAACGATTATCTCGCCGCAGCCCGTCGCGCTGCCCAAGCTCAGGCCCAGGCGCAAACGGCAAAGCCCAGCAAGAAAGAGCCGAAGGATCGCCCCGAGCCAGGCGAAACGCCCAAGCTCAGTCTGCGCGGCTCCAGCCGGATCGTGCTCTGGGGCGTTGCCGTCGCCGCGCTCGCGGCCGCGGGCGGGGCATATTATCTGCAACAGCAGAACGGCGCAGGCGTCGCACCCTCGCCCACGCCGCCCGAATCCGAAGCCGCGCCGCCGCCCGCCGAGGCGCTCACGCCGCCGCCAACCGAAACGCTTGATCCGAACGCTTCGCTTGATGCGCCGCTGGGCGATCCATCGGCGCTTCCCGCTGATGGTGCGGCGCCGGCGACCGACGCCGCGGGCACGCCGGTCGCCGCAGCTGGTGCGACGACGCAGCCTGTCGTCGCCGGTCCACTAGCGCCGCGCAACGTCACGCTGGAACAGGCCGCGCAGTCCGGCGACCTCACCGCACAATACGAACTCGCGCTGCAGCGTGTCGCGGCCGGCCGCACGCAAGAAGGCGTCACCATGTTGCGCCGCGCGGCCGATCGTGGCTTCGCCATGGCGCAGTATCGCCTCGCCAAACTCTACGAGCGCGGTGAAGGCGTCGGGCGCGACCTCAACGTCGCCCGCCAATGGACTGAACGCGCCGCAGCCGCAGGCAATCGTCGCGCCATGCACGATCTCGGCGTGTATTTCGCGCGCGGTGAAGGCGCTCCATTGGACGAGGCGGCGGCCTTCCGCTGGTTCCGCCAGGCCGCCGAACTCGGCGTCGCCGACAGCCAATACAACCTGGGCGTTCTTTACCAGCAAGGCCGCGGCGTAAACGCGAGCCCATCGGAGGCGCTGTTCTGGTTCATGGTCGCGGCCCGTCAAGGCGATCAGGATGCCGGCGCGCGCGCCACGGCGCTTGAAACGCAATTGCCGCAGGCTCAGGTCGATCAGGCTCGCGCCCGCGCGCAAGCGTTCCGTCCCCGCGCCGCCAGCGCCGTCGCCAATGGCGAATTCGGCGCCCGGCCGTGGGCTGCGGCCGCCCGCACCTAACACCTCCCCCGCACGCGGGGGAGGTGGCGAGCAAAGCGAGCCGGAGGGGGAAACTCCGCCAGACACGCGCCCGCCACGCCGTCGGTCACTTACGCGACAACACACGCCCAAACGGCGTTGCCTCTCCCGGCGACGGCGCCCATAAGAGCTTGGGCATGGGCGCACTCGCGCTGAGTTCAGAGCAACCGAATTGATCTATCTGCCGATCGCCGAGATGCCGGTGAACGTGCTGCTTGTCCTGTTGGTCAGCGGCGCCGTCGGCTTTGTGTCTGGTCTCGTGGGCGTCGGCGGCGGGTTCATCATGACGCCGGCTCTGATGTTCCTCGGCGTGCCAGCGCCCGTTGCGGTCGCCACGGGCGCAAGTCAGATCGCGGCGACCTCCTTCTCCGGCGTGCTGTCACAAACGCGCCGCAAAGCCGTCGATTGGCGCATGGGCATGTTGCTCTCGATGGGCGGCATCGTCGGCAGCGCCTCCGGCGTGTGGCTGTTCGAGCGCCTACTGCGTTTGGGTCAACTCGACCTGATCATCTCGATCCTCTACCTCGTCCTGCTCGCCGCCGTCGGCTGGCTGATGCTGAACGAGGGGCTCTCCGTCATGCGCGGCCGCCCCACGCGCGGCGTCTCCATCCTGCGCCGACCAGCGCGCACGATCGCGCACACTTTGCCTTTCCGCATGCGCTTTCCGCGCTCTGGGCTCTATATCAGCATCATCCCGCCACTCGCGCTCGGCTACGCCATCGGTGCGCTTGCCGCGATCATGGGCATCGGCGGCGGCTTCATTCTGATCCCAGCGATGATCTATCTGCTGCGCATGCCGACCAACGTGGTCATAGGCACATCCTTGTTCCAAGTGCTGATCGTCGCTTCGCTGATCGTCATCATGCAGGCGCAAGCCACGCAAACCGTCGATCTCGTGCTGGCGGCGCTCTTGATGCTCGGCGGCGTTATCGGCGCGCAGCTTGGCGTCCGCCTCGGCGCGGGCCTCAAGAGCGAACATCTGCGCGCATTGCTCGGCGCCCTGCTGCTCGCCGCCAGCGTCAAATTCCTGCTCGACATCGTGATTCAGCCGCCGGAGCCCTACGTGCTCGGAGGTTGGCTATGAGACGCCTTCTTGCCGCCCTTGCGCTTCTGCTCTGCGTCGCACCGGCCAGCGCCCAACCCTCGGCGGAGATTGGCAACGATCTGCCCGCGGCCGTCGCGGAAGAGCAAATCACCGTCAGCTCCGATTATCGCGGCTCTTACGTCACGGTGTTCGGCGTGAACCCAGACCGGCGCGGGCGCGGCGACATCGTCGTCGTCGTGCGCGGCCCCAACGAGGGCGCCAGCGTCATGCGCAAACGCCAAGTATTTGGCCTTTGGGTGAACGGCGAGGCCGTACGTTTCAGCGAAGCGCCCAGCTTCTTCGCGGTGCTGAGCAACCGCCCGCTGCGCCAGATCGCCAGCGCGGAATCCATCTGGCGCTATCAACTCGATCCCGCCGCCTCCGCGCAGCTCTCCAGCGCCGTGCCCGAGGGCGGAGATCCATCCGCTTATCGCGCCGCACTCGTGCGCTTGCGCCGCGAACAAGGTCTCTATCAGGAATATTCCGGCCGCGCCCTGGCCGATCAGCGTGGCGGCCTCACCATGTATCAAGGCGGTCTCTTCCGTGCCGTGGTGCGCCTGCCCGCCAACGCGCCGATCGCGCAATATCATGCCGACACCTATCTCTTCCGCGACGGTCGCCTCATCTCCTCGCAACGTGTGCCAATCTCCATCGCCCGTGTCGGCTTCGAGCGCCGCATCCATGATCTCGCCACGAATTGGTCGCTGCTTTACGGCGTCTTGACCGTTCTGCTCGCACTCGCCGCCGGCTGGGTCGCCGCCAATCTGTTCCGCCGTTCGTGAGCCAACCGCCCTTTCTTCCACGCGCCGCGCTGCGCTTAGGCTTTCTGGGTTTGGCGCCGCTCGCCATCAGCGCGCTCGTCACGCTTTCAGCCCACACCAGCACCGCGCGGCTCGGCGCCATCGCCTTCTCCCTCTACGCCGCCGTGCTACTCTCGTTTCTCGGCGGCGTGCGCTGCGGCATCGAAATCATGCGCGATCCGCAAAACCCAAACGCCGCGCGCTTGCTGTTCAGCGCGCTACCAGGTCTCGCTGGCTGGGTGCTTGCAGTGTTCGTTGTGTTCGTGACGCCCGCACTCGGCGCCTCCGCAGCTTTCGCTGGCCTCTTCGCGGCGCAAGGCGCTTGGGATTATCGCAGCGCCCGCGACGCCGCCGCGCCCGCCTGGTATCCCGTACTCCGCCAAGTGCTCACCGGCGGCGCGATGCTGGTCTGCCTGCTGATCCCGCTGGCGACCGCGATGCATCACCTCTAATCGCTGAGCAGACGCTCCATCGGCGCGGGCAGCACACGATCCTTGCCGAGCACCAACGCCGTGACGCCATCCGGAAAAATCCCCGCGTACGCGTCGTCGCACACATTGAGCCCGCCGGTGAACGCGCCAAAGGCCGGCATCACCAAACGCGCGCCATCGGTCGCGAAACACCGCCGCCGCACCGAGCGCCCGCGCCCGCTGACTTTCGCACACGGATGCAAATGGCCAGCGATCTCGCCGGGCGCGGCGCCCGCCGTCGGTTCATGCCGCAACACCAGCGCGCCAATGTGAAGCACGTCACGCACGACGCCGCCCAGTACTTCCGGCGCGCGCCCGTCGTGATTGCCTTCGACCCAAATCCAATCGCAGCGCCCGATCATACTCTGCAGCAAATCGCGATCGCCCGCCGCCATGCGCGCAATGCCGCCGCCATCGTGAAAACTATCGCCCAGCGACACGACAATGTCCGGCGCCATCGTATCGATCAGCTTGCCGAGCTTCAGCAGAGCCGCATGCGTGTCATACGGCGGCAGCATCTGCCCGCGCAGCGCAAACGCTGAACCCTTCTCCAAATGCAGATCGGAGACGACCAGCGTCTTCGCCTCGGCGATCCACAGCGCCCCATCCGGCAACGCCGTCACCAGCGCATCGCCGATCCGCGCCTCGACATGCGGCCCCACGATCGCCAAAGGCGGCAGCGCCCGCACCGTCCGCTTGGTCGGACGGCTGGGCTTCGGCGCGGGGCGGGACAACAGCGACATCGCCCGATCTAAAGCAGACTCGTCACGGCGTGACGATGGGGAAGTTCATATCCGGATTGTCGAACACCTCGCCCAGCCCCTCCAAGGAGCGGCGATTGCCCTCGATGCGGATTTGCCGCGTCAACACAGCGCGCGCCATGCTCTGCGTCGCCATCGCCTGCAAAAACACGCCGCGCGGCGAGGTGATGGTCGGCGCGTCCGCAATGGTAACATCGCGTTCATGCACCAGCACGCCATTGGCGATGCTCACCGCGAAGCGCTCATTGCGTTCTGGAAACACCAGATTGAACGCGTAGCGTCGCTCGCCCAGGCGCTGCGGATTGAGCCGCACCGCCAAGAGATCGAGAATGTAACTGGTTGGCGTCGCCGCCACGAGATCGGCGCTCTGCACGCCCGACGCCCGCTGGCCTGGCCCGTTCTCCAATTCCTGGGCCGCGACCAGATACATGTTGCGCCAGATCGCGCTCTCAGCCTGCCACGCCATCTGACGGTGCGTGCGCGCGAGCAAACGGCGCGCGTCCATATTGTTCGGCTCGGCGAACACCAAATGATTGAGCACCCGCGCAGCCCAGCGATAATCGCCTTCATCAAACGCGCGCTGCCCCTCAGCCAACACCGCCGCCGGCCCGCCCATCGCACGCACATAGCGCGTCGCTTCTTCGGCTGGCGGCAGCGGATTGAGGTTCGCTGGATTGCCGTCGTACCAGCCCATGTAACGCTGATACACGGCGCGCGAATTGTGCATCATCGTGCCGTAATAGCCGCGATTGAACCAGCGGCTCGCAAGCGAGTCCGGCAAGCGCACCTGCTCGGCGATCTCACGATCTGTATAGCCCGCATTCATCAGCCGCACGCTTTGGTCGTGCAGGTACTTATACGCGTCGCGATGGCTGGCGATGAAATCGCGCACACGCGCCCCGCCAAAGCGCGGCCAGGCATGGCTCGTCACCATGATCTCGGTGCGCGGCCCATAGAGACGCAGCGCCTCCGTCAGATAATCCGCCCAGGCCTTCGCATCGCGCACCAGGGCGCCGCGCGGCGTCAGAATATTGTGCATCGAGGCATTGGCGTTCTCCGCCAAGCACAGCACGCCTAAATCCGGGAAGAAGAAATTCATCTCCGCCGGCGCCTCGGTTTCGGGCGTCACCTGAAACTCGATGCGCACCCCATCAACCGTCAGCGTCTCACCCGTCCGCGCAATCGTGCGCGTCGGCGGAATCAGCGTGAACGTGCCGGCCGAGATCGCCAGTCCAATGCCAGAGCTCATCTGCCCTTCGGGGCCAGGCGTCAGCCCCGCGCCAAATTGATAGATCGCGCGCCGCCCCATGGCGTTGCCGGCGATGACGTTCTCCGTCACCGCGTGCTCCATGAAGCCCTCTGGCGCGATGATCTCAACACGCCCCGCCGCCACGTCCGCGGGATCGACCACGCCGCGCACACCGGCGAAATGGTCGGCGTGACTGTGCGTATAGATCACTGCGCGCACCGGGAGATCGCCGATCGTCCGCCGCGCCAGCGCAAGCGCCGCCGCCGCCACCTCGCGGCTAGTCAACGGATCAATGAGGATAAGCCCCGTGTCGCCGACGATGATCGTCATGTTCGACACATCGAAGCCGCGCACCTGATAGACGCGCTCGCGCACTTGGAAGAGGCCCGCGCGCGCCAACAATTGCGCGTGCCGCCACAAGCTCGGGTTCACCGTCTCCGGCGTTTGCCCGCCCAGGAAATTATAGACGCTGAAATCCCACACCACGCGGCCGTCATCGGCGCGGATCTGCGGCTGATCCCAAGCGGAGATAAAACCGCGCGTCGCGAAATCCTCGTCCTCCCGGTCGGCCCAGGGCAAAGTCTGCGCCATCGCCGCGTTCGCCGCTCGCGTGGTTTCCGTGACCTCCGCATGCGCCGCGCCGCCAAGCGCCAAGCTCAAAGCCAGAGCCGCCATCAACCGCATCATTTCCCCCTTAGAATTTTGCCGGACTATGCACCCGCCACCGCGCGCCCGCAAATGACGCAGCGAAAATTAGCTCATCGCTTCCGCGATCAGGCTTGCCGCGTCCTCCAGCACAGCCTCGTCCGCCCCGCCCTGCACGCCGACCCGACCCACTTCGAGCATCACGGGCGCGGCGAACGGAGAAACATGCGGCAGCGCGCGATGGACGATCCGCCCCTTCACGCGCCGCAACAGCGCCCCGACGCGCTTGATGTCCAGATAGCCCTCTCCGGCATCCGCAAACGCCGCCTGCAGCAAAACATGGTCCGGCTCGTATTGCTTCAGCACGTCATAGATCAGGTCGGTGGAGAACGTGACTTGCCGCCCCGTCTTGCGCGCCACACCCGGCAGTTTGCGCTCGATCATGCCGGCGATCACTGCGCATTTCGAGAACGTCGCTTTCATCAAGGTCGATTCCGCGAGCCATGCTTCCAGATCGTCGCCCAGCATGTCCTCATCGAACAGCGCGTCGAGATCGACATCATCCATTGGCTCCAGCGCCCACACCGCCATCGCGTATTCGCTGGCGAGAAAACCCATCGGCTTACGGCCAGCGCGCTCCAGCCGCCGCGTGATCAGCATGCCGAGCGTCTGATGCGCGAGCCGGCCATCAAAGGGATAGCAAACCAGATAATGTTTGGCCGCGCGCGGAAATGTCTCGATCAGCATCTCATCCGGCGCCGGCACGACCGAACGCTTCTTCTGCATTCTGATCCAATCGCGCACCTGTTGCGGCAACAACTTCTGCCGCTTCGGCTCATGCAACATGCGCCGCACCCGATCGGCCAGGAAGGTCGAGAGCGGAAATTTGCCGCCCGCATACGACGGAATGCTCGGATTCTCCGCGCCCGGCGCGCGCACCACCAACGCATCCGTGTCGCGCACGCTCAAGAACCGCAGAACCTCGCCCGCGAACAGGAACGTGTCGCCGGGCGTCAGCCCTTCAATGAAATATTCCTCGATCTGCCCCAGCCGCCGTCCCGGAACCAACGGTCGCGGCCCTTCACTCTTCGGCGTCCCCGGTCGTGAGGCCTGCACCCGATGCGCCAAACGCACATCCAGCATTTCGGACTCAACAATGGCGCCCACATTCATCCGATGCTGCTGGGCGATCGTCGGATTGCGCGCACGCCAGCGCCCCGTGTTCAAATCCTGCACGATGCGCTTGTAGCGGTCATAGGAGCGCAGTGCGTATCCGCCCGTCGCCACCAGATCGATCACGCGATCAAACTGCGCCCGTGACAAATCCGCATATGGCGCCGTTGAAATCACTTCCGCGTACAATTCATCCGCATCAAATGGTTCACCACATGCGCAGCCCATGATGTGCTGCGCCAAGCAATCGAACCCACCGATGCGCGGCTCGGCCCCATCCATCGCGCCTTCCGCCACCGCCTCCTGCGCGGCGCGGCATTCTAAGACTTCAAACCGATTGCTCGGCGCCAGCAGCGCGCGCGACGGCTCGTCCAGCCTATGATTGGCGCGCCCTATCCGCTGCACCAGACGCGCCGCGCCCTTTGGCGCGCCCATCTGGATCACCAAATCGACATCACCCCAATCGATGCCAAGATCGAGCGTCGAGGTGCACACCACCGCGCGCAAATCGCCACGCGCCATCGCCGCCTCGACCTTGCGCCGCTGCGCCACGTCGAGCGAGCCATGATGCAGCGCGATCGGCAGCCCATCATCATTGATGCGCCACAGCTCCTGAAACGTCATCTCGGCTTGCGCGCGCGTATTCACGAACACCAACGCCAGCTTCGCCGCTTTGATCGCCGCATACACTTCCGGCATCGCATGCCGCGCCGTATGTCCCGCCCACGGAATCCGCGCATCGGAATCCAAAACATCCACGACCGGCTGCGCACCGGGTGGCGCTTTGACGATGACGCCTTTTGTTGGCGCTTTGCCCAACAAATACCGCGCCAGCCCCTCCTCATCCGCCACTGTCGCACTCAAGCCCACGCGCCGATGCCCAGGCGCCCAGCGCTGCAACCGCGCAAGCGCCAGCGCCAGCAGATCGCCGCGCTTGGTCGGCGCCAGCGCGTGGATTTCATCCACCACCACCGCCCGCAAATCCTCGAAGAACACGCGCGCATGTTCCGACGCGATCAGCAGGCACAATTGCTCCGGCGTGGTCAGCAAAATATCCGGTGGATGCGCGCGTTGGCGTTGGCGCTTATGCGGCGGGGTATCGCCGGTGCGTGACTCAATCCGCACGTCGAGCTTCATCTCGCGCACCGGCGTATCGAGATTGCGCGCAACATCGGTCGTCAGCGCCTTCAGCGGCGACACATAAAGCGTGTGCAAACGATACGGCCGCCGTAAGCCCTCCTCGGCGCGCGGCGCCAACTCAATCAGGCTCGGCAGAAAGCCCGCCAACGTTTTGCCGGCGCCCGTGGGCGCGATCAGCAGCGTCGAGAGCCCAGCTTCCGCCCGTCGCACCAATTCCAATTGGTGCGCACGCGGACTCCACCCACGCGCGGCAAACCAGTCCGCGAACGGCGACGGCAAAGAGGGCGTGCGGGCGTCCATGAGCCACTCATCCTAGCCGAACCTGCGTTTGGTCGAAGCCCCGTTGCGCGGCAAGATGCGCTGGCTAGCTGCTTGCCGCCTCGTTGGAGAAGCTCATGCGCCTGTCCCTGCTCATCGCCGCCCTGTTCCTTCTGCCCGGATGCGTCACCGCGACGGTCACCGCAACGCCCGGCGAGGCGTTGCGCGAGACTATCATCCCAACCAACCAGCGCCGCGCCTACGATGAGTATCATTATGCGCCCGCCGTCCGCGCGGGTGATTACGTATTTCTCTCCGGAATCGTCGCCGGCATGGGGCCCGGCGAAACCGACGCCGAGGCTGGCTACGACCGTGCATTCCGCGCCGTCGCCGCAACCTTGCGCGAAGCCGACGCCGAATGGGCCGACGTGGTTGAGATGACCACCTATCACACCGACCTGCCGGCGCAGTTCGAGACCTTCTCGCGCGTCAAGGATCGCTACGTGCCTGAGCCCTATCCCGCTTGGACCGCGATCGACGTCGATCGCCTCTTGCCGGATGGCGGCCTCGTCGAAATTCGCGTCATCGCCTACGCACCGCGCGATTGAAGCACCGCGGAACACGCGGCATGCTGACCCCATGCCAGGACGCTATCAGCAACTCAGCGCCGACCACATCATCGCCACCCTGGAAAGGCTCCACGCGCGCATCCTCGCCCGCTTCCCTGAATCCGGCTTGGCCCGCGTCTGCGCCGAATTGATCGAAACCGGCCGCACCTCCGTAACCGAAGCCGCGGAACTCGCGCGCCCGGATTATCTTTGGCGTGGCGCAACCGCCGCATTGGTGATCGCCGGTCTGATCGCCCAGATCGCCGCCTTCCGCTTCCTTCACCTTGAGCGCATTTCCGGCACCGCGCCGGAATTGCTGCAAGCTCTTGAAGCCGCCGTCAGCCTTCTCATCCTGTTTGGATCGGCCGTCTGGTTCGTGCTCACCCTCGAAGAGCGCATCAAGCGCCAGCGCGTGCTCGACGCGCTGCATCGGCTGCGTTCGTTGGCGCACGTCATCGACATGCACCAGCTCACCAAGGATCCCACGATCCTGCTCGATGCCCAAAAGACGCCCGCCTCGCCCGAGCGCACGATGAGTCATTTCCAACTGACGCGGTACCTCGATTATTGCTCGGAGATGCTGGCTCTCATCGGCAAGCTCTCGGCGCTCTATGCTGAACGCATGCGCGACGGCGTCGTGATCGAGGCGGTCAACGACATGGAAACGCTCACCACCGGCCTCGGCCGAAAGATTTGGCAGAAAATCACTCTGATCGGCGTGCTCGATGAAAAGGGCGCCGGAGGTTGAGCGCTTTCGACTGCGCCAAATACCAGGACTAAGCCGGCCGTTAACGGCCCCGAAACCGGCCCGGCGGCATCGATTACTCACTCATCCGCGCTAAGCTTGCGATCGTCTGGGGAGCGATTGTGTCTTGATCAACGGCGACGAATTTGACCCGTCCGATCTGACCGCGCTTGTCGTTGATGAAAATCATTTCGAACGCGGAATAAGTCTCGACCAATTGCGCTCCATCGGCTTTGGCCGCGCGCTCGGGGCGTCCAACACCATGGAAGCCTGGGATTTGTTGGTGCGCACCAATCCCGACGTCGTGTTGCTGGAATGGATCCATGGCCTGACCGACGGGCTCGATTTCGTCCGCCGCGTGCGCCACAGCGAAGAGGCGCCCAATCGCGCGGTGAATATGTTCATGCTCACTGCGCGCGGCACCAAGCATGACGTGGAGGCGGCGCGCAAAGCCGGCGTCGATGGTTTTCTGCGCAAGCCGATATCGGGCCTCGCGCTGCAAAAGCGCGTACGGCGCGTGCTGGCGAAGCCGCAGCCCTTCATCGTCACGGCCACCTATGTCGGCCCCTGCCGCCGGCGCAAGAAAGACCCCCATTACGCAGGCCCCTGGCGCAGGCTCGACGATGCGCTGCCCGCCGAGATGTCAGTCGATGAGCCGTCAGAGGCCGACATTCAGGCCGAGATCGCCCGCGCCCGCGTCGCGGCGCTTGAAGCCAGCGTCCGCACGCTCGATCCGCACAACCCGCGTTCGGTGCGCGAAGTGTTCAAGTCGGTTCAAGAATTGATCGAGGTGGCCAAGCAGATCGGCGACACCAGCCTCGATCTCGGCGCCAAGGAAATGGCGCGCTATTTCAAAGCGCACGGCGCGACAGACCGCATCGACGCCGAAGTCGTGCGCACCCACGTGGCCGCCCTGCACCAGCTTGTGCATCTGCCCACCGCGCTTGGTCAGGAACGTCAACGCGTCGCACTCAGCTTGAAGCGCATGGTCGACAAGAAGCTGCGCCAGGCCGGCCACAGCATGGGATAAGGGCGCTCAGTGCAGCGCCTGTGAATCCGACGCCCGTAGCGCATAATTTGGCGGCGGCTTCACCAACAGCAACATCAGGAACCCCGCAACCAGCAGCAGTGAAATCGCCGCGAAGCCAGCGCGCTGGCTCTGATACGTCTCGGTGAAATGCTCCACCAGCAGCGGCCCCAGCCACACTGTCGCAGCGCCCGAGAGCGCATAGAGCCCAAACAGCTCGCCCTCCATACCCGCTGGCGCCAGTCGCGCCATCAAGGTCCGGCTCGAGGCATACGCCGCCGAAATCGAAATCGCGATCACACAGGTCGTCAGCAAATAGGCCAATTCCGGGGGCGATTGGAACAACGGCCCATTCCAGGCCACGGCGCCCTCGGCGACGGGCACAATGAAGAACATGCTCGTCGGCGTCATCGACACCATGACCAGCAGACACACAAGCGTCACGCCGATCTCGATCGCCACCGCCCGCTTCGGCCCGAGCCACGAATCCAGATGGCCGCCAGAGAGCCCGCCGATGACGCCGAACGCTGTCGTCACCACGCCCAGCGTCAACATCTCCAGCAAGTCCCAGCCCATCACGCCGGCCGCATAGACGCCGCTGAAAATCAGGATCGCGGTCTTGCCGTCCGCATACAGCATCCGCGCAACGAGAAAGAGCGCCACATTACGGTGATCGCGCAGCTTGCGGATCGTGCCAACAACCTTGCCGACGCCATGACGCATCGCGTCGCCGAACTTCTCGCCCGTCGTTTCAAGATCGCGCGCATAGAAGAAGAGCGGCAGCGCGAAGATGGCGAGCCAAAGCGCGCTCAGCGGGCCCACGATGCGGTTCGGCTCGAACGCCGTCCGGTCAAGCCCGAACAGCGGCGCGTCTGGCACGAAGGGCAGATCGATCACGCCCGGCAGCGCGAATGCAAACAGCACGAACACTAGCAACAACACCGACGCGACATTCCCGAGCGCCAGGCCCAGTCCCGACGTATGCCCCAGCACTTCGGGCTTCGCCGCCGTGGTCAGCATCGAATTGTGTGCGACCTCCGACCATGAGAACATCACGCCCGCAAAGATCAGAACGGCGCCAAGTCCCCAGAGCGGCAATCCCGCGCCGCCGGGCATCGCCCACCATTGCGCGAAGAACGCGGCAACCATGCCCACGGTGACGACGCCCAAAATCGGCTTGCGCCGCCCCATCCGGTCCATCGCCGCACCCAGAAACGGCGCGCTCACCGCGACAAGAACGCCAGCGATCTTGTGCCAACTCGAAATGATCGCCTGCCCTTGCACCGGGTCGCCGATCACGGTCGTGGCGATGTAAGGCGCCATCACATAGATGGTGCACAATAAGACATAAGGATTGCGCGCCGCTTCATAGAGCGCCCATGACCATGCGCTGCGATCGATCTGGGGCGCCGCCAATTAGCGCTGGCCTTTAAGCGCGACGGCCGTCTCGCGTGCGATTTTGCGGATCGCATTCTCCGCCGCCCGCGTCGCCGAGGGAAACGCGACAAAGCCGTGCGGGAGCGTCTCAAAGCTATGATAGCTCGTCTTCACGCCCGCATCGCGCAACCGCTCCGCATATTGCGCGCCCTGATCGAGCAGCATGTCGAAGCCCGCCGTGTAGATCAGCGCCGGCGCCAGGCCGCTCAGGTCCTCCGTCCGGATCGGCGAAATGCGCGGATCGCTCGGATCGACGTTCTCCGGCAGATATTGCTTCATGAAGAAATCGACCGTCTCCGCCGTCAGCGGCCACGCATCCGCGAAATCATGCATCGACGGCGTGTCGCTCAGGAAGTCCACCGCCGGATAGATCAAAAGCTGCAGCACCGGCGGCTTCGTGCGGCGATATTCCTGCGCGATGATCGCCGAGAAATGCCCGCCCATGCTGTCGCCGCCGACAGCCGCCTTGCCAACCGGCGCGCCATAACGCGCCGCGTTGTCGACCGCCCACAGATACGCCGCCTGACAATCCTCGAGCCCGATGGGAAATTTGAATTCCGGGGCCAGGCGATAATCGACCGAAAGCACCGGCGCGCCGGCTTCCTTCGCAATCAGCCCGCACAGACGGTGGCAACTTTCCAGCGACCCGATCACGCCGCCGCCGAAATGGTAATACACCAACATGGCCGCGGAATTGTCGCGCACTGTCGGCAGATAAAGCCGCGCCGGCACCGAGTGCGAACGCCCGGTGACGTACACTTTCTCGATCCGCACGCCGCCCACCGCGCCGCCGCCAAACAGATCCGCGCCCGCGTCCGTCTGCTCGCGCAACGCTTTGACGGTCATCGTCGACCAATCCACGGGCTTCAGCCGCGCCTGGTATTCCAGAAATTGCATCTTCGGATCGAGCGTCATGCCGCGCACTGTGCGTGGTTCGCCGCCGGATGCTTTCACCAACGCCGCGTCGGAACGCGACAAGGCGAGATGAACGAGCGCTTTGCGCAGCCAGGACAAATCCTGCTCTCCCTAGTCTTCTTGTTCTTCAGTTTTTGCGCGGAGCGCCTTCGAGACCCTTTAGGATGAGTCCCGTCGCGAACGCAGCGGCGTTGTCGATATCCGGCGGCGAGCGCCGCAACATCGCTGGGCCAAGCTCTTGTGCGATGCCGATGCAGGCATGCGCCAGATAATCGGCGTCGATATGCGGCAGATCGCCGTGCGCGATCGCGTCTTCCAAACTCTGCCGCACTTCCTGATACACCGCCATCATTTCCGGCGTGTCGGTGCGCACATGCGGGCGGCGCTCGTCAACGGGCAGGCCGGCTTCGCGGTTCTCCTCCGCGACAAAGCGAAAGTACGCGATGAAGGCGCTGCGCAGATAATCTTCGAAACTCTTGGCGTGCTCGCGCGCCATACGCAGGATCGGGCGGAAGCGACGCGCGCCGTCATCGGCCAACGCCTCGAACACTTCCTCCTTGGAGCGGAAATAATTGTAGAACGTGCCCGACGCCAATTCCGTGCCGCGAATGATGTCGCGCACGGTGGCGGATTCGTAGCCCAATTCCGCGAACACCCGCCGCGCCGCCACCAGGATCGCCTGACGGTTCGCCACCTTCGTTTTTTCGCGCTTGCCGATCGGCTCGATTGACGCCGTCTCGCTCATGGCAGCTCCCAGCGGGGCGTTCGCCCTCGTTTTCATAGCGCCACAAAAATGACGTCCCGTCAATTTCTGTCAATAGCGCCCAACCCGTGCTACTGCTAGCACGAATTCCATGTCCGACGAAAAGCCGCCGCCCTCCCGCGAAAGCGCCCTCGAGCGCGTCCAGATCATGACCAAATTCACGCCCCAGGCCCAAGCGCTCGGGATCGAGATCACCCGCTTCGAGCCCGGCCGCATTTGGGGCAAGGCGCCCTACCGTGAGGAACTCGTCGGCGATCCCGAAACCGGCGTCATCGCCGGCGGCGTCATCACCACTTTGCTGGACCAAGTCTGCGGCACGGCCGCGGTCTCCGGCATGAAGAGCCCCGTCCCCGTCGCCACCATCGACCTGCGCATCGATTACATGCGCCCGGCCACGCCTGGCAAAGACATCCACGCCGAAGCGCATTGCTACAAGCTTGGCCGCAGCGTCGCCTTCGTACGCGCCGTCGCCTACGACGAGACGCCCGATAATCCCGTCGCTCACGCCGTCGCCGCCTTCATGGTCAATTCCAACAACGGCCGAAAAATGGGCGCGAACTTGAAGCCGAAAAAATCATGAGCACGCCGCAGACCCGCGTCGCCGAAGCGATTGCACGCATCCCCTACGCGAAATTTCTCGGCGTCCGCGCCGAACTCAAGGGCGACGAGCTCACACTGATCCTGCCATTCGCGCAGCATCTGGTCGGCAATCCGGCCTTGCCCGCTTTGCATGGCGGCGTCGTCGGCGCTTTGATGGAAGTCACCGCGCTCACGCAACTCGCGATCGCCTCGAAGAGCGAACGCTTCCCGAAAACCATCGACGTGAACATCGAATATCTGCGCTCTGGCCGCCCGGTCGACACCTACGCCCGCGCCCGCGTCGTCAAGATCGGCCGCCGCATCGCCAACGTGCAAGCCGAAGCCTGGCAAGGCGAACGCTCTCAACCCATCGCCAGCCTGCACGGCCATTTCATGACGCCCGAAGCGGACGAGCCCACGAGCCCATAAGCCCGCGCCGAAGGCTCAAAGTCCCAATTGCCGCGCCGCCAGATCGCGCATGATCTCTTCGCTGCCGCCGCCGATCGCGTTGACGCGCACTTCGCGATAGATGCGCTCGATGCGGCTGCCGCGCATATAGCCCGCGCCGCCCATGATCTGCGTCGCCTCGCGCGCGCAGAATTCAAGCGTTTGCGTCGCCTGCACTTTGAGCAAACACAAATCCATCACCGGCGTTTCGCCCTGCTCCACGCGCCAGGCGCATTGCTCCAGATAGGCCGTCGTCGCATTCACGCGCTGCACCATCTCCGCGATCTTGTGGCGGATGACTTGATGATCGGCGAGCCGCTTGCCGAAGGTGCGCCGCTGCTGGGCCCAGCGCGCCGCATCCTCGATGCACACGCGCGCGCTCGCCGCAGCGCCCGACGCCATGCCCAAGCGCTCGCCATTGAAATTGCGCATGATGCCGGCAAAGCCCTGCCCCAGACCGCCGATCAGATGTTCCGCCGGCACTTCAACATCGTCGAAATAAAGCGCCGCCGTATCCGACGCCCACCAGCCCTGCTTCTTCAGCGGCGTGCGCGTCACGCCCTTCGCATTGAGATCAATCAGCAGCAACGAAATCCCGCCCGCGCCATCGCCGCCGGTGCGCACCGCGGTGGTGGCCCAGTGCGAGCTCATACCGCCGGTGATGAACATCTTCGCGCCGTTGACGACATAATGATCGCCGCGCCGCTCGGCCCGCGTCGCGATATTAGCGACGTCCGAGCCCGCATCCGGCTCGGTGATCGCCAGACTGATCTGCATCTCGCCGCGCAACACCGGCGGCGCGATCCGCTCTTTCATCTCGTCCGATCCAATCGCCAGGATCGGCGGCAGACCAATGCCGTGCACCATCAAGGCGGTCGACACCCCGCCCGCGCCCATGCGCGCCAATTCCTCGCTAGTGACGATGCCGTGGAAGCGATCAAAGCCCTCGCTCCAGCCGCCATATCTTTCCGGATAGCCCGCACCCAACAGCCCAAACGCGCCGGCCTTCAGGAACACCTCGCGCGGCACATGCTCGGCCTCGTCCCATTCCGTCACATGCGGCATCAGCTCGCGTTCGATGAAGCGCCGCAAACTGGCGCGCCAGGCGCGATGCGTTTCGCCCATGAATGGCGACGGCGCCCGCAACGCATCAAAATCCAGCCCGCCGCTCTGACCTTTCGTCATCCACACTCCTCCCGCCCCAAGCCTGAGCGCAGGCGCAAACGAGAGCAAGAGCGCGGCCCGACGCTGACGCGACGCGAAGTCCTGGAAAAGCGCCACGGACGCCCGAGCCATCCCTGCTCGCCCTCGATGGGCGAGCTGTCATCCGCCGAAGCTTCAGCGAAGGCGGATGACTGAGTGGGTGGCAGCGCGATATTTGCGGAACTCCACCGCCGTCTCAGGCGCAACGCCTTCAACGCGGCTCATCGGAATCCGTTTCACAGCGCGACGGGTTGGCTTGCGCTGACGGGAGCCGCACAATCATCTTCCCATCATCGAGCACGACATCGTCCTGCTCGGTGCGTCGCGGCACGACATGCTCAATCGTCGGACGATCCGCCTCCAACTGCCAACGCCAAAATCTGAAACTCATAGGCGTCACCTCTCGCCTCGCCCGCTTGACGCGGCGAAGCACAAGATAGACACAACCAAAGCGCGTGTCAGCACACGCGCCCTCCCTGCTCGCCCTCGATGGGCGAGCTGCGTCGCGCAGCGGCGTGACGGAAAACCATGCTGGATACGCGCTTGACTTAAGTGGACTTTCGAATTCGCACAGCTCTTTGTATGTTGGGCAAATGACCTACCTAAGCGCATAGGCCGAGGATTCGCGGTTTGGTTGGCCTTTATCGCCGTGGGGGTTGTGACGGGCTTCGTGGCCGAGGCGACACATTTTCCATGGCTAATTTGGGCTGTGCCTGTTGCGTATTTGATCGTTGCCGTTCGCGTTAGTCGCGAAACCCGACTCCTTGAAGAGGTCGAGCGGCGGAGCAGGAAGTCAGATCACGCGTAGTGAGTTCCTCCGAAACCCCGCTTACACAAAAATCTATTCAACCCCCTCCGCACCACCCGCATACTCCCTCCATCGCTTCGGTCGGAGAGCAGTTGGATCCCTGTTCGCGCCAATGCCGCGGCGATGCAGTCGAGCGTGAAGTTTTGAAGCTTCTCCGCCTGTCGCCAACTTGAAGGCGGCTGTCCGATCAGCGCGCGCGGGAGCGCGCCGGATATGCGGAGGCGGCGCCGATGTGTCACGCGCGCGATGCAGGCTTGCCGCTTCGCGCGCTGGTGCAAAGGCGTAATGCGTCAAAGCTGAAGCCCAGCGCTAACGCTGGGAGCGCACCGGCGCAACGCCACGAACAGGCCTGCGCCGCACGTCATCGGCGATCGCGCCAGGAGAGTGAAAAACCTCTCTGTGCCGAGCCGATGCTGAACGATTGCGGGGACGCGGGCTTCCGTGTCATGAGCGCCGAACCAACGGCGCGTTCTTTCGAGACGCGCAAACCCGCGTCCCCAGCTCTCCGTACGGGCCGCCGGCTTCCAGCCGGCAGGCGCCGCCGACGCATGCACGCCGGTTTGCCCACACAAAAACGCCGCGACCTTGCGATCGCGACGTTCAAGTGCAGGGGTAAACTGCTTAAATGCCCGCCTTACATCGCGGCGAGGCGCATCATCCGGCGAAGCTCGTCCGGCGCGCCAGCGGCGCGACGCTTCTTGGCTTGGCTCGGCTGGTAGGCCAAACGCGCGTGATCGGCGCAGTACGGGCCACCAGAGGCGCCCCGGCCGCAGAATGCGAAATTCACGTCGGTCGGGTCGCCGATCGGATATTTGCACATGCTCTCATTGAGCGTCAGGACGGAGGCGGCCTTGCCATCCTCGAGCTTCATCGGCTCAAGATCGGGAATAACCACAGCCGGTAGATGGCTGGACGGCGGCCGCAGGCGCGGCGCGGTCGGGCTCATCACGCGCGGACGGGCCGCACGCACCGGACGTTTCGCCGGGCGGGACGGTGTCGCGCGGCCCGCCAAACCCAGGCGGTGCACTTTACCGATCACGGCGTTGCGGGTGACCCCGCCCAGTTGTTTAGCGATTTGGCTCGCGGACAGCCCCTCTGCCCACAGCTTACGTAGAAGCGCGACGCGCTCTTCATTCCAACCCATGTTCAAGCCCCTTTGCCCATGGCCCAAGCTCTCACTTGGGTGGCGGCTAAATTCGCTCATTTCGCTAAAGTGTCAACTAATAGGTCTGCAACATATGGGGATATACCAGCACTAGTGTTATCCCCAAGTTACTAACGGAATCACTACCTGTTTCTCCCAGGGCTGATGCACAAGCCCCGACTCATTATTTCCAATACAAACGGCCCCTTGGCCCTTTGCTCATGGTTAACGAGCACTCAGACTCATTAAGAATCTATGAAAGGCATGTTCTCGGTATGGACACCCAGGTCTCCACAGCTCCGTTGAGCTCCCGCCGCTACGGATCTGTGAATTGGTTGGGGCTGCAAACTCTCGTGGCGCGCGAGATCAAGCGCTTCCTGAAAGTCGGCGCGCAGACCGTGTTCGCGCCGCTGATCCAGACGCTGCTCTTCATGATGGTGTTCGGTCTGGTGCTGCGCGACGGCAATTGGCCAGGCTCGGACCGAGCTTACGCCGATGGGCTCGCCGCGGGCCTGGTCATGATGTCGATCCTCTCGAACGCGTTTCAGAATTCGTCGTCCTCGATCGTGATCGCCAAGGTGCAGGGCAATTCGGTCGACTTCCTGATGCCGCCGCTGTCGGCGCTGGAGCTGGCGATCGCCTTCATCGTCGGCGCCGCCGCGCGCGGCATTCTCGTCGGCGCCGTAAGCCTGATCGCGATTGCCTGGCTCGCGAACGTGATGCCGGCGCATCCGCTGGTGGCGATCTATTACGCGATCGTGGCTTCGGTGATGTTCGGCGCCATAGGCCTCATCGGCGGCATCTGGTCCGACAAATTCGATCACATCGCCGCGGTGACGAATTTCATCGTCGTGCCGCTGACCTTCCTCTCCGGCACGTTCTACTCGACCGACGTGCTGCCCGAGCCATTCAAGACCTTCTCGCACTTCAACCCGGTCTTCTTCCTGATCGACGGCTTCCGCTATGGCTTCATCGGCCACCACGATGCGCCGCTGGTCGCGGGCGCGCTCTGGTCCCTCGGTATCACACTGGCGCTCTGCTGGGCCTGCTGGGCGATGCTGAAAAGCGGGTACAGGTTGCGGAGTTGATGTGTGGAAGCGCTCGCGGCTCTGCTCGCTTTCGGGATCGCATTCGTCCTGGGCGCGATGTCCAGCAAGGCGTGGAGTCAACGCGCAGGCCTGATTGGCGTTGCCCTCGCGGGCGTCGCTGGCGCGCTCACATTTATTTTGCCCGCGCAATCCGCACCCGGCGTGGCCAGTGCTATCATAGCGATTGGAGGTTCGCTCGTCGCTTTGGGTTTCTCCGGCCACGCCCTTTTCAAGGATCGAGTCCGCGCCATTCTGAGCACGCTCGCAATTGGAATCGTCGGCATGTGGCCAGTGCTTTTGTTTGCGACATTCGCATCCTGCGTCCACACGCAGCGCTGCTTCTAGGAAGCCACGGTGAGTTTGGCGCTCCCCATCCTCACACTAGCAATCGCGGCAGCGCTCTTCTTCGCCGCGCATCGTTACGGTGTGCGCGGCGCGCTGATTGCAGCGGGCGTGCCGTTCGCGTTGTTGGGCTGGCTTTGGCTGGCGCTCAAATTCCACTGGATCGATCACACCGGAGACGACGACGCCGAAGTCATTCTCTATCTCATCGTCATCTGGCTCGTGTTTAGCAGCATCGCCTCAGCGCTCGGGCTCGCCTTTCGAAAGCGGCGTTAAGCGGCCAACGTCTTGGCCAACAAAGGAAGGAATACATCCATGCGATAATCGACATCCGTGTGATCGTCATCGAATTCCTCGTAGACGTGCGCAATGCCCGCCGCCTTCAGCTTCGCCGCGAAACGGCGCATGCCGAAATGGATGCGGAATTGGTCGGACCAGCCGCAATCCATGTAGATGAGCTTTAGCTTGCGCAGATTTTCGCCGAGCGTTTCGAACATCACGACCGGATCGTGCTTCATCCAATTGTTCCAGCGCTCAGGGATCAGCTCGCCCGTGCGCGGATCCATCGGCAGACGCATGTTGCGAAATTGCGTGGGGTCCGGATCGTAAAAAGCGCTTTGGCCCAGATCCATCAGGATCATGCGATCCTTGTCCTTCAGCTTTGGTTGAGCCTCAACGTGCAGCACCCATTTCTCAATCGAGTAATCAAACTTCCGCAGCGCATCGACGTCATCATAGAGCGTAGGGATGAAGAGCGCGTCGAAGCCCATGTCGCCGCTATTGATCGAAATCGCGCTCCAAAAATCCGAACGATTGAGCCCATGCCACGCCGCGCCATAACCGCCCGAAGACTTGCCGAACACGCCGCGCCTGCCCGGCCCGCCGCAATTGAATTGCGCTTCAACAAGCGCCACGATTTCGTCGCAGACATAATCGGCGTAGCGGCCGGAGCCGGCGCTGTTCAGATATTGGTTGCCGTAGAGCTTGGTGAAGCAATCGGGAAACGCCACCACCGCACGAGCCATGCCTTTATGCGTCAGCCGATCCAGCCGCTCGGGCACATTCTCCCCGCCCGGCTTCCAATTGGTGTGGCCAAGGCCGCAGCCCCAATAGCCGGTGAGGTCCACCAGCAGCGGCAAGCGCTCGGCGGCACTCCAGCCGGGCGGCGTCCAAACATGCAATTCACGGTCGGTCGGATCGCCCAACGGGTTGCCCTCCAACACGACGGATTGGTGACGCAGACGGTGCAGTTCGCCGCGCGGTAGAGAATGGTCTCGCCTCATGGAATGTTGATGATACGCCTGGGTTGACCTGACAAGCGGCGCGGCTCAAAACCGCGCCTTCCCCAAATTCTGAGAGCCGAAATGAGCGCCGCAGAAAGCCATATTCTCCCCGTCTATTCGCCGCCGCAGCAGAACTTCGAGCGCGGTGAAGGTTGCTGGATTTGGGACGATAAGGGCGAGCGATATCTCGATTGCATCGCCGGCATTGCTGTGAACGCCCTGGGCCATGCGCCGCCTGTACTGGTGAAGGCGCTGACCGACCAGGCGGGCAAGCTCTGGCACACCTCGAATATGTTCAAGGTGAAGGGCCAAGAAGAGCTCGCGGCGAAATACACGCGCGACAGCTTCGCCGACGTGGTCTTCTTCACCAATTCCGGCACCGAGGCCATCGAGGGCGCGCTCAAAACCGCGCGCAAATATCACTCCGCCAACGGCGCACCCGAACGCGTCGACATCATCGGCTTCCAGGGCTCGTTCCACGGTCGCTCCTACGCAGCGATCAACGCCTCCGGCAATCCGAGCTATCTTGAAGGCTTCGGCCCACGTCTGCCCGGCTTCATCCAAGCACCGTTCGGCGATCTTGAGGAACTGAAGAAGCTCGTCGGTCCGACCACGGCGGCGGTGATCCTAGAGCCGGTGCAGGGTGAAGGCGGCGTCCGCGCCGCGACCGACGAATTTCTACGCGGCTTGCGCAAGCTCGCCGACGACACCGGCTTCCTCATCATCTTCGACGAAGTGCAATCCGGCGCCGGCCGCACTGGCAAGATGTGGGCGCATCAATGGTCCGGCGTGACGCCGGACATCATGGCGGTCGCCAAAGGCGTTGGCGGCGGTTTCCCGATGGGCGCCTTCCTTGCAACGAAGGAAGCGGCCAAAGGCATGGTCGTCGGCGTGCACGGCACCACGTTCGGCGGCAATCCGCTGGCGATGGCTGTCGGCAACGCCTGCTATGACGAACTCTCGAAGCCGGCGCTGCTCGACCATGTGAATCTGATGGCCAACCACCTTGGCCAAGCGCTCGAAGGGCTGAAGGATCGCCATCCGGACTTCGTGGTCGATGTGCGCGGCAAGGGTCTCTTGCGCGGGGTCAAACTCACGCTGAACCCAAAAGACGTGCAAGCCAGACTGCGCGAACGCAAAGTGCTCGTCGGCGTCGCCGGCGACAACGTGCTGCGCTTGGCGCCGCCGCTCATCATCGACGAGGCGCAAATCCGCGAAGCCGTGGACGCGATCGACGCGGTGCTCACCGCCTACGCGACTCAATCGAACGGATGACGGATTTGCGCCACTTCCTCGACATTTCCGCACTCTCGAAAGAGGAGCTGCGCGCGATCGTCGATGAAGCGCATGCGCGCAAAGCCGCGCGCCTCGGCTGGCCAAAGGCAAAGCCGGATGAAGACGCGCCGCTCGACGGCTACGCGTTGGCGATGATCTTCCAGAAGAACTCGACGCGCACGCGCGTCTCGTTCGAAATCGGCATGACCCAGCTCGGCGGCAAGGCGATCATCCTGAGCGCCAACGACACGCAGCTTGGCCGTGGCGAAACCGTGCAGGATACGGCGCGGGTGCTCTCACGCATGGTCGATGCGGTGATGATCCGCGCCAACAATCACCAGGACGTGCTCGACTTCGCCGAAGCCAGCGACGTGCCGGTGATCAACGGCCTCACCGATCTCTCGCACCCCTGCCAGATCATCGCCGACATCATGACGATCGAGGAATGGCAAGGCGACATCGCCGGCAAGACGATCGCGTGGCTGGGCGACGGCAACAATGTCTGCACGTCGTTTATTCACGCCGCCGAAAAGCTCGACTTCAAGCTGCGTATCGCGACGCCGGCGAACTATCCCGCACGCTCGCAGGAAATCGCGGCGGCGCAAGCCGCCGGCGCGGACATCACCGTGACAACCGATGCAAGAGCGGCGATCGAAGCTGCTGATGTTGTCGTGACTGATACCTGGGTGTCGATGGGCGACACGGACAAGGACGCGCGCATGGCCGCGTTCCCGCCCTATGCCGTGAACGACGAAATGATGGCGCGCGCAGCGAAGGAGGCCCTGTTCCTGCATTGCCTGCCCGCCCATCGCGGCGAAGAGGTCACGGATTCCGTGCTCGACGGCCCACAATCCGGCGCCTGGGACGAAGCCGAAAACCGCATTCACGCGCAGAAAGCGGTACTGATGTGGTGCTGCGGCAAGCTCTAACAACGATTGCCGAAAGCGGGGCGAAGCCCCATCTCTCGCCCTTCATGACCGACACCCCGCTCACCGACGATCTGATCGCCAGCTTTAGCTTGGACAACGCGCCCGTGCGCGGGCGCATCGCGCGCATGGGCGCGGGTGCGCTTGATCCAATCCTGTGCCGCCACGATTATCCGCGACCGGTTGCATTGCTACTCGGCGAAGCGCTCACGCTCGCCGCGCTCATCGGCTCGCTGCTGAAAATCGAAGGCCGTCTTGTCGTGCAAGCGCAAGGCGAAGGCCTGGTGCCTTTGCTTGTAGCCGAGCACTCAAGCGGCGGCTTGCGCGGCTACGCGCGCTTGGCTGAAGGCGCGGCGGAGCATCTCGCGAAGGCCAACCGGATTCCACCCGCGGAATTGCTGGGCGCGGGCTCGCTTGTCCTCACGCTTGATCGCGGCCCCGGCGTTGCCCCCTACCAAGGCGTCGTCGCGTTGGATGGCGACACGCTCGCGACGTGCGCCGAGTCCTACTTCCGCACGTCGGAGCAGGTCGACACTGGCATCCGCCTCGCTGTTGGTGAATTGATGCGTGCGGACGCGCCGACCACGTGGCGCGCGGGCGGCATCTTAATTCAACGCGTCGCGGGCGATGATGCGCGCGGCGACACGCGTGAGGATTGGAGTCGCGCGTCCATCCTATTCGGCACCGTCAAAGACGAAGAATTGATCGATCCGGCATTGCCCGCGGATCGCCTGCTCTATCGCCTATTCCACGAAGAGGGTGTGCGCATGGACACCCCGTCGCCGCTCGACGATCGCTGCACATGCAGCGAGGAGCGACTGACCGCCGTCATGCGCACATTCCCGAAGGACGAATTGCAGAGCCTGATCGAGCCTGACGGCAAGCTACACGCGCGCTGCCAATTCTGTGCGCGTTCGTACCTGATCGAACCTGCCGCGGTTGGCGCTTAGGCCGCTTCGACGTCCAGCGCATAACCTGCGCTGCGGACCGTACGGATCGGATCGTTCTCTTCGCCGACCATCAGCGCCTTACGCAGGCGCCCGATATGCACGTCGACGGTGCGAGCTTCGACATAGACGTCGGAGCCCCACACCGCGTCGAGCAATTGCTCGCGGCTGAACACGCGGCCCGGGTGCTGCATCAAATGGTCGAGGATGCGGAACTCGGTGGGGCCCAAATGCACTTCCCGCGCCCCGCGCTTTACGCGGTGCGAGACGCGGTCCATCACGATATCGCCGCAAGTCACCTTGTCGTCGGCCAAGCCCGGACGAATGCGGCGCATCACGGCGCGCAGGCGCGCCAGCAATTCGCCCATCGAGAATGGCTTGGTGATATAATCGTCGGCGCCCATGTCGAGGCCGCGCACGCGATCGCTCTCCTCGCCGCGGGCCGTCAGCATCACGATCGGCGTGTTGCGCGTTTCCTGACGCGCGCGCAGACGGCGGCACACCTCGATACCAGGCGCCTTGGGCAGCATCCAATCGAGCACGACCAGATCCGGATTGGTCTCGTCGGCGCTCACCAACGCCTCCTCGCCGTCATTGGCGACGGAGACGCGATAGCCTTCCTTCTCGAGATTGTATTTCAGCAGCTGCGCGAGGGCTTCCTCGTCCTCGACAACCAACACATGCGGAGCCTTAGCCATGTACGCCTCTTAGTCGCCAGCCTCGACATCGGCCCTCGGCCGTTGCGTCGCGATTTCCTCACCCGTGACCAGGAAGTGTATATATTCGGCGATATTGGTGCCGTGGTCGCCGATGCGCTCGATATTCTTGGCGATGAAGAGCAAGTGCGCGCACGACGAAATCGTCCGCGGGTCTTCGATCATGTAGGTCAACAATTCGCGGAACAGCGAATTGTAGTGCGCATCGATATTGTCGTCGCCGTTCCAGACAGCGATGGCGGCCTGGACGTCCTTGTTGGCATAGGCGTCGAGCACTTGCTTCAAATGCTCGCTGGCAATCTTGCCCATGCGATCGACGCTGCGCGTGAGCTGAATTGGCTCGGCTTGATTCAGCACCAAGGCGCGCTTGGCGATGTTCTTGGCGAGATCGCCGACACGCTCCAGCTCACCGGCGATACGCCAAGCCGTCAGCACAACGCGCAGATCGCTCGCCATCGGCTGGCGAAGCGCGAACAATTTGATGGCGCGCTTCTCGACTTCACGCTGAGCAGCGTCGATGCGCGCATCGCGCTGCATCACCAGCTGGGCCAATTCCGTGTCGCGTCGGACCACGGCCGAGAGCGCGTCGTTCACCGCGGCCTCCGCCAAGCCGCCCATGCGCGCGACCTCTTGCGTCAACGCATCAAGCTCTTCCGTGAACGCCTTAACTGTGTGCTCAGCCATACTTGTCTTTACCCGTCGCGCCAGTGCAGGCGATGCTGCGCCCTCCGCTCTCGAGGACGCCGCCATCCACCTTACCCGAACCGGCCAGTAATATAGTCCTGCGTGCGCGTGTCGCGAGGGTTCGTGAAGATTTCCTCGGTCTGGCCCGTCTCGACCAGCTTGCCCATGTGGAAGAACGCCGTCTTCTGCGAAACCCGCGCCGCCTGCGCCATGGAATGCGTGACGATGATGATGCAGTAATTCTCCCGCATCTCGTCGATCAGCTCTTCGATCTTGGCCGTAGCGATCGGATCGAGCGCCGAGCATGGCTCGTCCATCAAGATCACGTCGGGGTTCACGGCGACGGTGCGCGCGATGACCAAGCGTTGCTGTTGACCGCCTGACAATCCCGTACCGGGCTGCTGGAGACGATCTTTCACTTCGTCCCAAAGACCGGCGCGACGCAGCGAGTTCTCGACAATCACATCCATGTCGGCCTTCGACTTGGCCATGTTGTGAATGCGCGGCCCGTACGCCACGTTTTCGTAGATCGATTTCGGGAAGGGGTTCGGCTTCTGGAACACCATGCCGACGCGCGTCCGCAGGATTACGGGATCGACGTTCTTGGCGTATGCGTCCTTGCCTTCGATCTGCAGCGTGCCTTCAACTCGGCAGCCGTCGATAGTGTCGTTCATGCGGTTGATGCAGCGCAGGAAGGTGGTCTTGCCACAGCCGGACGGACCGATGAAGGCCGTCACCGAGCGATCTGGAATGTCGATCGAAACGTCAAACAGCGCCTGCTTCTCGCCGTAGAAAACGCGGATGTCGCGCGCGCTGACCTTGATCTGGGCGTCAGTCAAGCTACCGGCCTGCGCGCTCACGACGGGCGCGGACATCATTCCTGAAGACACTACGCCTCGCTCCGAGCCGGCGGCGGAAAACGCTTCCATAACAGACCCCTGTTCGCGGCTTTGCAAGCCGTGGACTATCCGTCCCCGATCACGCCGGGCTCTTAGGCAGGTTTCGTGACACTGATGTGAAATTCACCATCCCGAGTTCAGTCCTCGCCGGCCACTTCCACATAGGCCGCGAACGCGGACCCCCGCCCCGGCTGACTTTCCACCAGAAAGCCGCCCCGGTGACGATTAATAATGTGTTTGACGATCGCCAGCCCCAATCCGGTGCCGCCGCGTTCGTCCCCCAACTCACGCTCGACGCGAAAGAATCGCTCGGCAAGACGGGGCAAAAACCGCTTGGCGATGCCGGGACCGGCATCCTCGACGCGTATATAGGCGTAGGATCGGTTCGCTACAGCCGCCGGCGTCAAGATCGCCACCCGGCCGGCCTCCTCCCAGCGCCGCCCTGCCTTAGCCACCACGTCCTCGCGGTCGCCGCCGACACCGACTTCGATCCGCACCACGCCTCCCGAGGGCGTGTATTTGATCGCGTTGTCGACCAAATTCTGCGCCACCTGCGCCAGCTGAAAGCGCTCCCCCACCACGTTCAAGGGCGCCTCCGCGCCCGCAAGCACAAGCTCGACACCGCGCTCGCGGGCCACGGCCCCCATCATGTCCACGACTTCGCGCACCACGACGCACAGATCGGCGCGATCCGAAGGCGGCACATGCTCGTCGAGTTCGATCCTTGAGAGCGACAACAGATCCGCGATGAGCCGCCGCATGCGTTCGGCCTGGACCTGCATCATCTTGAGGAAGCGATCGCGGTCTTCGGCATTGTCGCGCGCGGGGCCGGCGATGGTTTCGATCAACAAGGACAAGGAGGCAAGCGGCGTCCGCAATTCGTGGCTCGCATTCGCCAGGAAGTCGGCGCGCATGCGTTCAGTGCTAATTCGCGCGGTTTGATCGTGGAAAACCAGCATTGCCGCGCGATCCGGCCCCCAGGTGACCGGCGCCACGTAGCAACGCGTGTGACGTTCGACTTGCGCGGTTTGCTCGTACTCGACCGCGCGCGTTGCGCCGTCGCGAACCGCCTCCTGCACAGCTTCGAGCACGTCTGGATGGCGGAGGATTGAGGTCAAATACTGGCCGCGGGCTTCAAATTGCATCTGCCGGCGGGCGGCCGCGTTCGAACTGACGATGCGTGTGTTGGCGTCGATGAGCAGCGCCGGATCGGGCAACGCCTCCAATAGCGGCGCCAATTCGGCCAGCCCGACGAACTCAATGTTCTCGTCGGTGCGGGCCGATCCAATTACGAACCGGCGCGCTTCGCGCCCCGCCCAGAACGCGATCGCCGCGGCTAGCAACACCAACAGGGTCACCGACGCATTGCTGGCGAAGGCGAACAATAAGAGGAGGACGGCCAGCGCCCCTGCGGCCCAGGCCGAGGCCGGCGCGCGATCTAGGCGCCAGCGCCGCGCGGAAAGTCGCTCCATGACCATAATTGGTGTTGGGCTTAGGCCGCGGCAGCGCCGCCACGCAAGCACGACCACCCAAAGAAACTGCGCGCCGGGTGTCGGAATGTGATCCCTGCGGACGTCTTATGCACCAAGAACGGTCGCTCGCCGTACAAATCCAGCCGTTCGTCGCGGTTTGGCAGCGCCTGCATCCAAATTGGCAAGCGTCGGCATCTGAAAGTGTGAACGGGGAACAGTGCTCGCCGAAAGGCGGCAAAACCTTATCGATTTTCAATATTGTTTTATTGACTTTCGAGAGGGCCGGATTTAGAGCCGGCATGCTGCGAGGGAATGAATGGTATACGGTGCGCGTCTTCTGATCGGGCTCGGCATGCTGGCCGCAGCCGGTTCGTGCGCAGGCCGCAACCTGCCGCCCGAGCCGGACTCCTATGTCGCGGCAGACGCCATCGGCGCGGAGCGCGCCGCTGAGCTTTCCGCTTCGCCCGCCGTAACTTGGCTCGACGATCTGAGTTCGACCGAAATGTCTTCGCTGGCGCGTGAAGCGCTCGCCGGCAGCCCTGAGTTGCAGGTCGTTGAAGCGCAATATCGCGCAGCCCGTTGGCGCGCGCGGGGGTCCTTCGGCGGCAATCTCTTGCCGAGCCTTGAAGTCGGCGCGAGCGGAACGCGCACCGAAGAGCCGATCGCCGGCTCCGACGAGCGCATCCGCACGGAATTCATGACGTCGAGCGTCGTGGCCAGCTGGGAGATTGACCTCTGGGGTCGGCTCACAGCGCGCGCGCTCGCCTCCGACCTCTCCGCCGACGCCGCCGAGGAAGACTTGTATGGCGCTCGACTTTCCGTCGCCGGACAAGCGTCGCAAGCCTGGGTCGGACTGATCGAGGCGCAGCAATTGTTGGCGCTGGCCCGGGAAGATTTGCAGACGCGCGAACGCGCGCTCGATCTGACGCAGCGCCGCTACGACGCCGGCATCGCCTCCTCGCTCAATCTGCGTACTGCGCGCAGCCAAGTGGCGTCTGCGCGGGCCGCCGAAGCCGCTGCCCAGGATGGTTTGTTGATCGCCTCGCGCCGTTTGCAGGAAATCATGGGGCGCTATCCTGACGGGGCGCTCCGCGCCGAAGGTGAGTTGCCCCAGCTTGCGCCGCTCGCCGCCGCGGGCGCGCCGGCCGACTTGCTCGAACGCCGCCCCGACGTACTCGCCGCGGAAAATCGCATGCGCGCAGCCGGCTTCCGCGTGCACGAAGCGCGCGCGGCGCTGTTGCCACGCCTGACCTTGCGCGCGAACGCGGGCAGTACGGGCGAAGGCATCAACGATATCGACGACAGCGCCAACATGGTCTCCAATCTGATTGGCGGCATCACCATGCCGATCTTCAATGGCGGCGCGCTGCTCTCGGAATCGCGCGCCAGCGTCGCCGACCGACGCGCCGCGGCCGCCAGCTATGTACGCACCTCGATCGCCGCCTGGCGCGAAGTCGAAGGCACGATCAGCGCCGATACGAGCCTTGAGACGCGCGAGCGCCAATTCGCCATCGCCGCAGACGAAGCGCGCGCGGCGCAGGAATTGGCCGAACGCGAATATTCACGCGGCGTCGCCACATTGTTTGATTTGATCGACGCCTACACACGCCGTATCGACGCCGAACGCGGTCTGATTTCCGCACGCGCCGATCGCGTCTCCAACCGCATTGCCTATCACGTCGCCCTCGGCGGCGGCGCCCGCACGGGCGGCATCGACGAAGACCGGGAAATCACGCCATGAACAAGATGGATCTGAACATGCTGCCGCACTCGGGTTCGGACGACGATGTGGTGAAGCCACGCTCCAGCTTGCTTTCGACCGCCAAGCGGATGGCGATCTTCGCCGCGCCGCTTGTCGTCATCGTTGGCGGCGGCGCGGCGCTGGCGCTGATGATTGCCACCGCGCCGCGCCCCGAAGAGAAGGGTGACACGCCACACGCGCCGGCGGTTCAGTTCGCGACCGCGCACGCGCGCCCGACGACGATCTCGATCGGGGTGCAAGGCGAAGCGCGACCGCGTACCGAAGCCACGCTCGCCGCGCAGGTGGCGGGCCGCATCGTTTGGGTGAGCCCCGCTTTCGTTGACGGCGGCGCGTTCCGCGAAGGCGAAGTGTTGGCGCGTGTCGACACCGCCGATTATGAACTCGCGGTCGTCCGCTCACGCGCGCAAGTGGCGCAAGCCGAAGAAGCGCTCGCGCGCGAGGAGGCGGAATCCGAACTGGCGCGCCAAGATTGGCAAGCGCTCGGTCGCGGCGAAGCGCCGCCGCTGGCGGTGCGCGAACCACAACTCGCGCAAGCGCGCGCCGCGCTTGCAGCCGCGCAGGCGTCGCTGCGTTCGGCCGAGCTCGATCTCAACCGCGCCAGCATTCGTGCGCCGTTCACCGGCCGCATGCGCGAGCGCCGGGTCAATGTCGGCGATTATGTCGGCCCCGGCTCGCCGGTGGGCGTCATGTTCGCGACCGATGCGGTTGAAATCCGCGTGCCGCTGACCGACGCCGACCTCGCCGCCATGCGCATTCCGGTGGGCTTCACCGCCACCGCCGCCAATCCCGGCCCAGTCGCACACGTGACCAGCGCAACCGGCGGACGCGAACGCAGCTGGGAAGGCCGGTTGGTTCGCACCGAAGCCTCAGTCGATGCGCGCACGCGTCTCGTCTACGGCATCGTGGAAGTGCGCGATCCGTTCAACGCGCGTAACGCCGCCCCGCTTGCGCCCGGCATGTTTGTCTCGGCGCGCCTCGAAGGCTCTAGCCGCGAGACGATGGTGGCCGCGCCGCGCAGCGCGCTGAAGCGCAACGAATATGTCTATGTCGTCACGGCCGAGAACACGATCGACATCCGCCAAGTGCGCGCCGCGCAAACCACGGCGGACGAAGTTCTGTTCCGGGAAGGCGTCGCAGATGGCGAACGGGTCGTCGTTTCGGTGTTGACCTCGCCGCGGGAAGGTATGGCGGTGACGCCTATCGATCGTGCGGGTGAAAGCGAGACCCCGGCCACTCAAGACCAATTGCCAATTCGCGAATAAGCGAACCGAACTTTGCTCCGTCGTCTAAGCGGAGCCGCAAAGGAAGTACCTATGCTGAAGGGCCTCGTCGCCTGGTGGGGGCGCAACCCCGTCGCCGGCAATCTGCTGATGCTGTTCTGCGTGATCGCGGGCATCCTCTCCTTCAACAAGATGGAGAAGGAATTCTTCCCGGCTGGCCGCGGCGACGGCGTGTTCATTCAAGCCGTGTGGCCGGGCGCCAGCCCGGAAGACATGGAGCAGCAGGTCATCGTGCGCATCGAGGAGGCCACGGCCGACCTCAACAACGTCAATTGGGTGCGCTCACGCGCCGGCGAAGGCTTCGGATGGGTGCGCATCGCGGTCGATCCGGGTACGGATGTCGACGCCATCACCGAGGAAGCGCGCTCACGCGTGGAATCCATCTCCGGCCTGCCGGCCGGCATGGAGCCAATCCAAGTCGCGCGCGAAGTCGGCCGCAATTGGTCGATCATTCTGGGCGTCCACGGCGCAACCGATGAGCGCACGCTGCGCGATACGGCCGAGCGTTTGCGGGATCGCATGGCGTTATTGCCTGGCGGCGCCAACACGATCGTCACTGGCGTGCGCACGCCGGAAGTGTCGATCGAGGTCTCCGAGGCGTCGCTGCAAGCCTATGGCCTCACCTTCGATGAAGTTGCGCGCGCGGTGCGCGCATCATCGCTGAATGCCGGCGCGGGCGCCGTGCGCACCGAAGACGGCACCTTCCAGCTTCAGGCGCGCAATCTCGCCGACACCGAGCTCGATTTCGAGAACGTGATTGTCCGTCAAACGCCGGATGGCGGCACGGTCCGTGTCGGCGACGTCGCGACCGTCAATGACGGCTTCCAAGACGTGAACCTCTATTCGCGCATGAATGGCGACCCCTCCGCCATCATCGCGCTGCAAACCGCGGACACGTTCAACATCTGGGAAACGAACAACGCCCTCCAGGAAGCGCTGACCGAGATACGCGCCGAGCTGCCGGCGGGCCTTCAGATCACGACGATCTACAACGAGAGCGAAGATTACAATTCGCTGCTCGGCATCCTTTTCTCGAACGCGGCCCAGGGCTTCTTCCTGATCTTCTTGCTGCTGCTGCTGTCTTTGCACCCGAAGGTGGCGTTCTGGGCGACGTTGGGCGTGATGACCGCCTTCGCCGGCTCGTT
>NZ_DASVYD010000033.1:0-7961 GCF_036392335.1 Vitreimonas sp. | reverse complement strand
CCCGGCCTCTGTGGATAATATCTGGGCCATTGAGGTGCATCCGGGCCAATCCTTCGCCTACGAATTGCGCCGCCCGAACCGGCATTTCCGCGTCGAGTTCGACCTGACCCGCGCGGTTCCAGCGCCGCCGGCTCCTGGGGCGCGAATTAAGCCTTTTTCAGCGACGGCCGCGGCGCCTCCCAGGGGTTTGGTCATGGTTTGGCCAGACGACGACTGTTAGGCTCCGGCGGCCGGCATGAGACACCAGGACGCCCTCGCCCAGCTCGCCCGCGAAACCCAGCGCGCCAAGGGCCGGCTGGCGCTGGAACGCGGCCTGCGCGCCGGCTTCTTCCTCGTCGCCGCCATCGGCCTCTGGGCCTTCATCGCACTGATCGGCGGCCACGAGGCGCTGCCGCTCTTGCTGCAAAGTCTCACCGCGCTTGCGGCGCTGCTTGTGTTTGCCTGGCTTGGCGTCCGCGCCAAACGCGCCTGGCGCCAACCCACCGAAGAAGAAGCGCGCGCACGGCTTGCCGAAGATGCCCGGCTCGATTCTGGCGCGTTCGAAGCGCTGCGCGATCAGCCCACGCGCTATGACCCGTTCTCTGTCGCGCTCTGGCAGCGCGAGCGTGAACGCGCGATTGAGCGTGCGGAGAAGGCACGCGTCGGGCCGGTGCGCGTGCGGCTCGATGAACTCGATCCCTACAAGCTGCGCTATGGCCTGCTCGTTGCGCTGGCGCTCGCATTGCTGTTCGCCAATGTAAACGCGCCTGATCGGTTGGCGCGCGCGTTCGCGCCGGACCCTGGCCCATTGCTCGGCGACCAGGAAATGGCGATCGAAGCCTGGGCAACGCCGGCCGAATACACGCGCGCAGGCCCGGTCTCGTTGAGCGAAGCCATCGGCGAGCGGGTAGAGACCCCGCCGAGCGTGGAAGTCACGGTGCGTCTCACCGGCCCGTCTGGCGCGCCCGTGCTCGTGTTCCATGGCGGCCGCGACCAACTGCGCCAACGCTTCGAGCGCGCGGCGGACGGCGCCTGGGAAGCGCGGATGCAAATCCCACGCGGCGGCCAGCTCAAGATCGTGCGTTTCCACACGCGCGCGCAATGGCGCCTGGCGCCGGCGCCCGACGCCGCGCCCACGGCCGATTTCGTGGCGCCCATCACAAGCCTGCCGGACGAGCACGTCTCCATCTCTTGGCGCGCGCGCGACGATTTCGGCATCCGCCGCATGGCGCTGCGTGTGCGCCCGATCAATCCACCGGAAGGCCTGGTGCGCGCTGATCCCGTCGATACTGAGCTCGAAGTCCCCGCGGGCGATCCCGCGGAAGCACAATCGGAAAGTACGATCGATCTCGCCGCACACCCCTATGCCGGCATGGAAGTCGAAGCCCGTGTCGTCGCGTTCGACGCCCTAGGCCAAGAAGGCGTCAGCGACCCTATGCGCTTCACCTTGCCCGAGAAGGTCTTCCTGCAACCGCTCGCTCAAGCCGCCATCGAAATTCGCCGTCACATTCTGGCGGAGCGCCGCGCCTATCGCGAGGAACGGCCCGAAGTGCGCCACACCATTCCGGCCGGCGACATCATCCTCGGCACGCAACGTATCGAAATCCGCGACTATGACCGCCGCCCGTCGCTGCAGCGCGCGCCGGAAGGCATTCGCCGCGCCGCGCGCCTGATCGATGCGCTGACGATGGAGCCGCATGACGGCTATTTCCGCGATCTCGCCGTGTTCCTTGGCTTCCGCTCCGCCCGCGCACAACTCGATGTGGCGCGCGACATCGACGCGACGGAACTCGCGGCCGATACGTTGTGGCGCACGGCGCTGCGCGCCGAATATGGCGGCGCCGCAGATGCGCGGCGGGCGCTTGAGGAGGCGCAGCGCCAGCTCGCCGAGGCGCTCGCGCAAAACGCACCACAAGACCGCATCCGTCAGCTCATGGAGGCCCTGCGTCGGGCGACCGAAAACTACATGCAGGCCCTGGTGCAAGAAGCGCTGCGCAATGGCGATCGCGCCAATATGGAAGACACCGAGGAACAGACGAGTATCAGCGGCCAGGACATCCAGGAGATGCTCGAACAGGTTCAGCGCCTCTCCGAGCAAGGCCGAAACGAAGAAGCCAATCAGCTGCTGCAGCAGCTCGCCAACATTCTCGCCAACATGGAAGTGCAATTGGAACAGGCGCAAGGCGAAGGCGGCGAACAATCCAACGAGCAGATGCAGCAAAGCATGGACGCCCTCTCCGAGCAGATGGGCGAACAGCGCGCGCTGCGCGACGAGACGCGCCAACAACAGCAAGGCCAAGGCGGCAGCGGCGGCAATCAGCAAGGCGCTCAAGGCGGCGGCGAGTTGGCGCGCCGTCAAGCCGAGATTCGCCAAGGCCTCGCCGAAGCGCAGCGCATGGCCGAGGAATCCGGCGCGGCCCCGAGCGACGACCTGAACGCCGCGGGCGAAGCCATGCGCCAAGCTGAAGACGCATTGCGGCGCGGCGATCTCGAAGGCGCTGAACGCGCGCAGAGCGCCGCGCTCGACAATCTGCGCGAAGGCGCGGAATCGCTTGCCGCCGAGATGCGCGAACGGGGCCGAGAAAATAGCCCCCCGGATCAGGCGGGGGACGGCGCGCGCGATCCGCTCAACCGCCCCGTCAGCGGCGCCGGCGCCACAAGCGGCGAAGGCGAAATCCCAAGCCAAGCTGACCCCGTACGCGCGCGGGAAATCTTCGACGAAATCCGCCGTCGCGCCCAAGATCCCAATAGACCTGAGGCCGAGCGCGAATATCTAAGGCGTCTGCTCGACCGCTTCGGCGATTCATAACGGAGGACACATGCGCACGCTTTTCGCCACGGCTGCTCTCGCCGCGCTCGTCGCCTGCTCACCGCCCGCGCCAGCGCCGCAACAAGACACGTCCACGCCGCCGCCGACGGAGATCGCGTGCAACACAGTGGCGCCTGATCCCGCGCGCCAAGTGGGCGTCGAAGAAGAACTCGCCGTCGCCGCGGCTGCGTCCGATCTGCGCGGCGGCCGCATCGCGCCAGGGACCTATGATCTGACGCAGGCCGTGCGCATTGGATCGGCCACGGGGTGGACGAACACGCGTTCTGTTGCGCTCGAAGTGACGGAAGCCGCGAACGGCGGCGTGACCTTCAATTGGGCCGGCGCCGAGCCCGGCGGCTTGATCGATCGCTGGACGGCCGATTTCACCGAAACGCCGAGCCCGGGCATCACATACACATGCGGACGCGTCGGCACTGTCGCCGCCGAATTCAGCGCGACGCCGGATTCGCTTGAACTCCGCTTGCCTGATGGCGCGAACGGCCGGCTCAATCTGAGCTTCGCGCGCCGACCCTAGTCGATCGCCGCGATGTACGGCAGGCCGCGATAGCGGCCTGCGTCGTCCATGCCGTAGCCGACGAGGAAATCACCCGGAGCATCCCAGCCGATCGCGTCGATCGGTTCACCCATCGCCAGCGGCTTCCGCACGAACGCGCATGCCAGGGTGCGTGTGGCGCCCTTCGCCATGAGATGCGCGCGGGCATAGGCGATGGTGCGGCCGCTATCGAACACATCATCGATGATGAGCGCCGGCCGGCCTTCGACCGATCGCGAAATATCAGCGCGCACGACAACCTTGCCCGAGCTCTCGCGCGCATCGCGATAGCTTTCAAGCCACAATGAATCATAGATCGGATGTTTGCCGCGCCTCTCGATCGCGCGCATGAGATCAGCGGCGAACGGAATAGCCCCTTGTAGCAAGGCGACGACAGTCCAATTGTCGTCGACCTCACTCAATTTGTCGGCAAGTTGTTCGACGCGCGCGGCAATGCCGGCTTCATCAAGCAAAACGCGCAGACGCGCGTCAGCCATTCGTGAAGCGTAGGCCGTCGACAGGCTCCAGCGCGCTGGTCGTGGCCGGTTGACCATCGACCGGCTGGTCGAGCGTCAGCGGCTCCTCGCCATCCTCATCGACCGGCGCAGCGGCCGGCGACACGCGCGCGGGACCGCCCGCGAGCGCGACGTCTGAGAAATTGCCGAATGTCGCTTCAAGATCGACGGCGTCCGATGGCGGATTCTCGACCCGGATTTGGAACGGAATGGCTTCGCCAGCGGCGAGCGGCTGATCCGTGACCGAGTTCACGAGCTCGAAAATCTCCTGCGAGCGCGTGTCACGCAACGAGACTCGCACCGGCGGCACAAGCTTGTCATCGCGGCCGATGTTGCGAACTTCACCCGAGACCAACAGGATCGGCGTCGGGCCGTCGAAAGCGCGCTCAACCGAGAGGTCGTAAAACTCGAGGCCATAGACGTTCACCGGAAGACCGAGCGCGGCGTACGCGCTGGCCGAACGCGGCCACAGCTCAGCGACATCCTGACGGAAGGCGACCATACCGGTCGCCGACGCGGCGAGCGCCGCGCCTGTCGCGGTCCACACCACGGCGGCGGCGCGGGCGCGCTCCCGGCGCATGCGGTCGGCCTGTTGGGCGCGGAATTTGGCGGCCGCGGACGGCGCAGGGCCGGGCTGTTCGGCGGCGCGACGCAATCTTTCGACACGTTCGCGTGTCAAAGGTTCGTTCGCTGGCGCTTCCGCCCGAACGGAATCCATCGGCTCCGCCGCGGTGCGCAGCTCCAGCTGCGGCTCGGCGAACCAGGAGAATCCGCAGGCCGCGCACCGCACCGTCCGACCAGCGGGTCCGATTGCGGCGTCGTCAGCGTAATAACGCGTCGAGCAAGACGTGCAGGTTAGGATCATGGTAACGATACGTTCAGCTGCCCCAGTGACTGATTTTCGTGCCTTGATTCTAATAAATTTGTCCAGTCATGCCCCGCACTAACCCGGTGGACATAGACCTCTACGAGCGCGGCGCCCTCGTCCGTTTCGCGGGCGTGGACGCCGGCTATGGCGCGGCTACCGTTCTGGTGGGGATTGAGTTCGAAGCGCGCAAAGGCGAAGTCGCGCTCGTCACAGGTCCCGCCGCTGCTGGCAAGACTACGTTCCAACACCTGCTGCGGCTAGCGTTGGAGCCTCGTTCTGGACGAGCTGTAATCTTGGGCGTGGACGTCGGGCGAGCCAGTGCGCGAACGAAGGCCGACGTGAAGAAGCGCATCGGCTATGTCGCTGAAAATCCAGTGTTCATTGAGCATTGGAGCGCGTTCGATAACATCGCAATGCCATTGCGTCTGATCGGCCAAAAGCCGCGCGACTATGACGACGACGTGCGCGAACTTGTGGATTTCGTTGGCCTCGGCGACGCCGCGGACATCACCGTCGAAAAACTTTCGAATGCGGAACGACGCAGAGTGGCCATAGCCCGCGCGCTCGCGGCGAAGCCAGACCTCATCCTCGCCGATGATCCCACGGCCGGGATGTCGCCGGCGGACGGTCGTCGGGTTGTGCGTTTGTTAACGGAGATGCGGCGCGTGGGCGCCGGCGTGATCATCACCTCTCAGGACGAGAGCCTGGCCGACGTGGGCCCGATCAATCGTTGGCGGATGGACCGCGGTCACCTATCTCGCGTTGGCTACGATGGCGGGGAGCCAACGGAGGCGGAGGAATGAGAAATCCGTTCGCCGGCCTTGAGCGCGCCCTCTTCTGGACGCTGGCGTTTGCCGCCTTTGCCGCCGCCGCGGTGGGGCTCGGCGCTCGCGCCGCCGACCGCATCGCCGTCGCCTACGAGCAGCAGCGCAGCAATTATGCGATCGTCCGCGTGCTGGCGCCGGAAGGCGAGGAAGGCCTCGCCGCCGCCCAGGCCGCTCTGAACGCAGCCCCGCACGTCACCAGCGCAGCACCCATGACGGCCGGCCGCGCCGCAGCTCTGCTGCAGCAATGGGGCGGCTCGGACGTGCAAGCGGAGGATTTGCCGCCGCTTCGGCTGATCGAGATCGAACTGGCCCCCGCGCCGGCCCATGTCGACGTGCCCGGGGACATTGTCGCCGCTCTGGCTCAGGGCGGCGTCACAGCCGAACTGGTCGGCGCTCCGGATTCCGCCTCAGGCGGCGGGCTTTCGGGCATTGTTCGTCAGATCGCGCTATGGGGCGCGGTGGCGTTCGCCGCGACCATGGCGGTAATCGTCTGGCTCGCCGCGCGCGGTCTCGCGGCGCGGCGGCGGGAGATGGTCACTGTGATGTGCGACCTCGGCGCCACTCAGGGCCAAGCCGCCGGCCGCGTTGCCGACGAGGCCGCCAGGACCGGCCTCGCCGCTGGCATGGTGGGAGGCGTGTTGGCGGGCTTTGCGGCGTTGGTCGTGTTGCTGCTGGTCATTCCAGGCGCGCGCCTCGACACTCTGCGCGACATGATTCTGCCGATTGATCTTCTGCCCATAGCCGCCGTCCCGCTTGGTGCGGCCATTTTCGCCGGCGCCGGCGCGCGCGCAGCGGCGGCGTCCTTCCACCGACAGGCCGCGAGGCTCGGCTGATGCGCGGCGTGCTGCTTTGGGCGGCGCTGCTGGCCGTGGTTGCGTTTCTCGCCGGCTTCTGGAGCTTCGCCACGCGCGTCCGCACCGAGGTCCCTGAACCGCCGCCAGCGCAAGCGATCGTCGCGCTGACGGGCGGCTCGCTTGAACGACTGTCGACAGGCGTGCGCTTGCTGCAGGAACAGAAAGGCGAGCGCCTGCTGATCTCAGGCGTCAACCGGATCGTCACCGATGCGGAACTCTATGAGGTGCTCGATGTCGACGCCGCGCTCGGCGAATGCTGCATCGATCTCGGTCGCCGCGCCGAGGATACGCTGGGCAATGCGTCGGAAACCGCAAGCTGGGCGCGGCAGCATCGTTTTACGCGCCTGATCCTCGTCACCGACGATTTTCACATGCCGCGCTCGTACGCCGAATTGTCGCTGGCGATGCCGGAAGCGGAGATCTACGCCTATCCCGTGCGCACGCGTTGGACCGACCCCGCGCTCTGGCGCAGCGATTGGGGGGCGGCGAGCCGACTCGGCTCCGAGTACGTGAAATATCTTGTCATTCGCGGCCGTGAGGCGTTGATCAGCCTGGGCACACCGCAAGAGACCGAGGCCGACGCACCGGCATGACGCTTCTACGTTCCATCATTTTCGTCATCTGGCTCTACGGCTCGATGGCCGTGATCGGTCTGACGCTGTGGCCGTTCGTTCTGATGAACGAGCGCCATGTTTGGACGGCGCTGCGGTCATGGGGCCATGCGACAGTGTGGGGCCTGCGCTGGATCGTCGGGGCGCGCGTTTCGTTTGAGGGCCTTGAGCACGTGCCGGAAGGCGGCGCGCTGATCGCGATGAAGCACCAATCCATGCTGGACACGATCGCGCCGGCGCTGTTCTTGCCGCGCCCGGTCTATGTCTACAAAGCCGAACTCGGCGGCACGCCCGTGATGGGCGCGTATCTGAAGAAGAACCAGATCGCGGTCGATCGCGGCGGCTATGCGAAGGCTTTGAAGAGCATTGTGCGCGGCGCCCGCACGGCCGTGGCCAAAGGCGGCCAGGTGCTGATTTTCCCCGAAGGCACGCGCCAGGAAGTCGATGCGCCGCCGGATTACAAGCCGGGCATCGCCGCGATGTACAAGGATTTGAACATCCCCGTGACGCCCGTCGCCTGCAACACGGGGCTCGTCTGGAAGCCCAAGGGTTTGATCCGTCGCCCGGGCCACGTGACGTTCAAAGTGTTGCCAGCGATTCCGCCGGGCCTGCCGCGCGAGGAATTCATGCGCGAGCTGCAGGAACGGATCGAAAGCGAGAGCCAAGCATTGTTGCCTCCACAGAAGCGACGCAAGGCGGAGCCGGTGGCGGCGAAATGAAAACGAAATATCTTTGGCTCGTCGGCCCCTGGGCCGTGTTCATCCTGCTCGCCTTGGGCTGGACGTTCTATTGGAACACCGTCGCTGGCGAAGCCGAGCGCCGCCTGAACGCTGCGCTCAGCGAACAGCAAGCCAACGGCGCCGCCGCGCGCATTGGCGCAATTTCGCGCCACGGCTTTCCCGCCATCATGCGCCTACAGCTCAACGATGTTTCCTATGCGCCGGC